>NZ_MWIG01000306.1:0-2862 GCF_002156145.1 Streptomyces sp. NRRL B-24572
GGACGAAGGTGCTGCCGCTGGACGTACCACGCGTCGATCTGCGGCTCGCGGAAGACGAGGCCGCCGCGGCCCATCTCGGCGTACCGGATCTCGTCGTCGCCGGTGGCGATGTTCACCACCTGCCAGCCGCCGTCCGCCTGCTTGACCGTCCACAGCGAGGCCTTCTGCCCGTCGGAGGCCACGGCACGGCTGGCGCGGAACTCGACGCGGGCGACGGGCGCCCCGGGCTTCCCGGCGACGAAGTCCGGGGAGAGGAGCCGCACCGGGACGGAGGCGCCCTCGACGCGCGGCGCGGCCGCCGTGCGGGCGAGGGCCCCGTCGCGGGCGAAGAACCGGGACAGGGTGTCCAGGGTCCCCGGCGCGGAGGCGGCCTGTTCGGGGGTCGGCGCGGGCGGGAGGCCCTCGGCGGCGGCCGCCGGGAGCGCCCCGAGAACCACCAGGGCGGCGGCAAGAAGACCAGCGGCACGTACCTTCATCGTCGTCACGCCCCGATCCGGTAGAGCGAGTGGGTCCAGGAGAAGGAGCCGTTGTTGACGTACCAGGCGTGCGAGGCCCAGTTGTAACGGTCGCTGGAGGGCCAGGGGTCGCCCCAGTAGACCCAGCTGTTCGTGTCGTCGTAGCCGTAGATCACGTGCATGTGGCCGCCGCCGCTGGACCACTGGATGCGGGTCTCGACGGGCCGGTCGGCGTTGATCTCGGTCTGGACGGTCGAGTACCGCAGCCAGCCGGTCACGTACGAGCCGGGGCTGATGCCCGCCCAGCTGAGCCCGTTCTGGACGTTGCCCAGGTCGGCCTGCCAGTTGGGGCAGTCGTAGCCCTGCTGACGGTTGAAGGCGGCGTTGCAGAACTGGTTCTGGCTGTAGTTCCGGCCGTACCAGGTGGCGATGGTGTTGCCGCTCGCCGCCCAGCACCAGTTGGTCTTCTGCTGGGCCTGCATGGTGATGTTCAGCCGCTTGGAGGCGAGGACGGAGACGCCCTCGTCCGAAGGCGCGGCGGAGGCCGAGGTGGCGGGGACGAGGAAGAGGGCGGCCGCGGCGAGTGCCGCGAGGTCGAGCAGTCTTCTGCGCATCGCGTTCCTCCCAGGGTGGGGGGTGGGGATGTGGGGAGTCGGAGGAGCGCGTCCGGACGCTGGTCAGGAGCATCGGCCGTTGTCCGGGCCGGGTCAACACGCTTCAATGCGGGGTGACATCGGACTGTGAACGGTGTGGCCCGGGTGTGAACGGACACCCGTGGCCCACCTGCCCGCCCGCCCCTCGCGGCGCGACGGTCCGTGCCCCCGTCGTGAACGTTCACGGAGGAGTCCTCGTGAGCCACACCGAGGCCGATCTGGTGCAGCTGCTGCACACCGGCCCCTTCCACCTGGCGCTGCGCACCGCGCTGGCCGTGCGCGGGCTGCCGCTCCAGCGGGTCCAGCACCATCTCGCGCACCGGGGCGTCAAGGTCGGGGTGACGAGTCTGAGCTACTGGCAGCAGGGCGCCCGCCGCCCGCAGCGGCCGGAGTCCCTGAAGGCCGTCCGGGCCCTGGAGGAGGTGCTCCAGCTGCCCGGGAACTCGCTGCTCCGGCTCCTGGCGGAGGACGCGGCCGCCCGCTCCGAGGTGGAGCGCCCGGCGGCCCGCCCGTACCGCTCGCTGGTGGAGGCCTCGGGCTCGGTCGAGGAGCTGCTCGCGGAGCTCGAGTCCCCGGCGGACGGCGGGCTGCACACGGTGGGGCACCACGAGCGGGTACGGATCGGGGCGGGGCGGGAGCTGCTGGGGCGCGAGTCGCAGCACGTGGTGCGGGCGCACCGGGACGGCGTGGACCGCTATCTCGCCATCCACCACGGCGACCCGGGCTGCGACCCGTCGCGGGTGGTGGTGCGGGCGGTGGAGAACTGCCGGACGGGACGGGTGCGGTGGCACGCCGGGACGGGCGTGCTGGTCGCGGAGCTGCTCTTCGACGCGCGGCTGCGGGCCGGGGACACGTACCTGTTCTCGTACGGCTTCGAGGACGGTACGGCGGGGCCGAGCGGGGAGTACGTGCGCGGGTTCAGCTTCGCGGGCGGGCAGTACGTGCTCCAGGTCCGCTTCGACGAGGCCGCTCTTCCGGTGCGGTGCCGGAGGTTCGCACAGGCCTCGGCGGGGGCGCCGCGCGGCGGCCGTGCGGAATTGACCCTGAGCGGCCGGCACCGCACGGTGCACCTCGTGGAGCAGGGGGTGCGCCCGGGGATCCTGGGGATCGACTGGGACTGGGCGTGAGGCCTCAGGCCTCGGGTCCGGCGACCAGCTTGCCGCCCTCGACGCGGATCGGGACCTCGGGGAGCGGGACGGTGGCGGGGCCCTGGATCGCCTTGCCGGTCGTCACGTCGAAGCGGCTGCCGTGGCAGGGGCAGTTGCCCTCGTTCTCCTCGACCTTGTCGAGGACGCAGCCGGCGTGGGTGCACTGGGCGCTGAAGGCCTTGTACTGGCCCTTGGCCGGGCAGCTCACCACGAGCCGCTGCTCGCGGTAGAGCTTGGAGCCGCCGACCGGCACCTCGTCCGGGGCGCCGAGCGGGACGGGCGCGGTCGGGGTCGGGACCCCGGCGTGGCCGAGCTTGGACTCGGTGGAGCAGGCGGCGACTCCCAGCCCGGCGGCTCCGGCGAGAGCCGCGCCTTTCAGTACGGTGCGGCGGCTGGACTGGCCGGACATGAGCGCTCCACGGTGAGATCGGGGACAAGACACCCCAGGGGTGACCGAACCGACGATACCGGCGGCTTCCTCCGGACCGTCGGCCGGGCCTGACCTGGGAGGCGGGGCCCGTGCGGGGCCCCGCCTCCGTGTCACGCCCGCGCGTGACCGACCCGTCACGCGCTGTGGAAACGGGTTCGGCAGGGCCCCCCGGCCGG
>NZ_MWIG01000307.1:0-16110 GCF_002156145.1 Streptomyces sp. NRRL B-24572
ACGACCAGTTCAGCCGGGTGCGGGTCTTCGCCTTCGTCAACCGGGTGGACGAGGTGACCGGGCTGATCGCGCGGGGCGCGGCGGACCCTGCGGGGCTCGGCGACCGGATCCTCGCGGAGGCGGAGCTCACGGGGTGGCACGGGCAGAGCGACTACGGGACGGCGCTCGGGGAGTTCGCCGAGCGGTACGCGGAGGCGGTCGGCCCGCGCACGGTGGTCTTCGTCCTCGGCGACGCCCGCACCAACGGTGCCGACCCCAACCTCGCGGCGCTCCGGCTCATCGCGGACCGCGCGCGCCGGGTCCACTGGCTCAACCCCGAACAGCCCTCGTCGTGGGGCACGGGCGATTCGGTGGCCCCGGCCTACGCCGAACTCGTGGAGATGCGCCCCTGCCGCAACGCCCGCCAGCTGGGGGAGCTGATCGGCCGGCTGCTGCCGGTGTGAGGGCGGGGCACGGCCTGGCGCGGCCCCGTACCGGCGGGATGTTCCGCCGGTACGGGTCCCGCCCGGTTGTACGACGAGCGGGCCCTCGAACTAGCGTGGCCCCCATGGAACTCTTGGGAGAGATCACCGCCGACCGGCCCCTGCTCGTACTCGCCGTCAAGGAGGAGGCGCAGTTCCTCGACACGGAGCTGCCCGTCCTGCTGACGGGCATGGGCAAGGTGAACGCGGCCACCGCGCTCGCGACCGTGCTCGGCCGGGGGCCGCGGCCGTCCGGGATCGTGAACCTGGGGACGGCCGGGGCGCTGCGGCCCGGCTGGACCGGGACGCACGTCGTCGGCACCGTGCTGCAGCACGACCTCGACGGTCAGCTGCTGGCCACGCTGACCGGCGAGACGTACGGCGCGCCGCTGACGCTGCCGGACGGCGGTGACGTGGTCCTCGCCACCGGCGACGCGTTCATCTCGGACGAGGCGGCCCGCGCCAGGCTCGCGGAGCGGGCTCCCCTGGTCGACATGGAGGGGTACGCGCTCGCGGCGGCCGCGGAGCTCGCCGGGGTGCCGCTGCGCATCGTGAAGCACGTCAGCGACGAGGCCGGTGACGGTGCCGCGCGCACCTGGCGGGAATCGGTCGCCGAGTGCGCGCGGGCGCTGGCCGACTGGGCGGAGGCGAACACCCCGTACCGCTCCTGACCCCCCGCCCTGCCGCGGGTCAGCGGTGCTGGAAGTGGACCTCCGGGTTCGCGGCCGTCGGGCCGTCGAGGACCGGGCGCGGGATCCCCCGCAGGTGCTGGTCGAAGAAGGCCGCGACGTAGGTCCGGGTGACGGCGACGGCCCGGTCGGTGGGCAGCTCGGGCTGGGGCAGCCCGAAGTGACGTTGGATCACGGGGCCGTCGGAGAAGGTGAAGTGCTCGGATCCGGCGACCGTGATCCAGCGCTTCCACCCGTCGAGCGCGGCCCATGTCCGGTCCCAGCTCGCGTCGCCCCCGCCGGGCCGGTGCATGTCGTCGGTTCCGAGCATCAGGAACGGGCGGCCCCGCAGGCCCTCCGTCGGAAGGTCCCCCCAGAAGGAGCCGTCCATGTTGACGCCGGCGTCGATCCGCGGGTCGGCGGCCATCGCGGTGGCGGCGCTCGCCCCGCCGATGGAATGGCCGGCCATGCCGACGCGCCGCGCGTCGATCGCGTCGGCGTACCGCCACACCGGCTCCGCCCCGATGAGCCGGTCCAGGACGTACCGCATGTCGGCGGCGCGCGTCGAGGTGACGACGCTGCCGTGCACCCCGCCCCCGTCGAGGGCCGTGCAGGCGACGCAGGTGAGGGTGCGGCCATCGGGGAGGCTGATCCCGTACGACTCGTAGGCGTGGTCGACGGAGGCGACGACATAGCCGCGGGAGGCGAGGTCCTCGGCGAGGTTGGTGAGCGTCCAGCGGGAGACGCTGAATCCCGGCGAGAGCAGCACCAGCGGATGCCGGCCCGGCGCGGGCCGGACGTCGGTCCTGCCGTGGGTGCGCGTGCGGGCGAGGACGTCGCCGGAGACGCCGGGCCCGAGCTGCTCGGCGAGCAGCCGCGCCTCGTCCCGGGTGGAGTACGGGGCGGGGCGGCCGCCGCCGGGGTGGGCGGCCGGGTAGTGGAGCGTGACCATGAGCGCGCGGCCGTCGGCGGTGGGCACCCAGGGATCGGTACGGGAGCGGTCGACGAGCGGCAGGACCGTGCTGCCGACCGAGTACGGCCCGGTGGGCGCCGGCAACACGGCGGGCCGTACGGCCTGGGCCGCGGCTCCCGCGCTCGGCGTGTCCGGGGCCGCGGCCGTGGCGACGCCGGCCGGTAAGGCGAGGGAACAGACGAGTACGGCGGCCGCGGCCACCCTGGTGAATCGGATCATGCGGGCACGTTAGGCGCCCGGGGCGGACCGGCGCGTCCTTCCACGGGCCGACCTTCCGTCAGCCAGGAGTCTGACGCGGGATCCGGTCCGGGGCGCCCGGCGGGACTTGTCGGCCCCGACGTCCCGGCGTTCGGGACGATCTTGACAGCGCGGAAGGCGCCCTGCCTATGGTGGGGCGTTCCCGTCCGCACACCCGGACGGGACCGGAACCGGGGGAGGCGCACGTGCTCGCAACGCTCACCACGGCGCACGCCCACGCCCGTTCGAGTGCCCGCCTCGTCTGCCGTCGGCACGTCGACTACTGCCTTACCTCCTCGGCCATCTGTCCTTCCCCTCGCGCCTGACCCCGCCCCGCGTGGGTCCGCGCATCCCGTGACGTCCCGTCGCCCGGCCCCGTGCAGCCGTGCCCCGCACCGCTGCCGCACCGTCGCGCGTCCCTGTCGTTCGGAAGGACTCCCATGCCCCGCCCTGCCCTGCACCTGGCCGTCGAGATCGACGGCGACGGTGCCCATCCGGCCGCGTGGCGCCGTGCCGCGCACTCCCCCGGCGAACTGCTGACCCCGCGTCGGCTCGCCCGGGTCGCGGCCGTCGCCGAGAACGCCGGCTTCACCCTGGTCACCCTGGATGACTCGATCCTGCCGCCCGGCCTCGCGAGCGGCCCCGTCGGACGGATCGGCGCGGTGGAGCGGGCCGCGTTCGTGGCCGCTTCGACGAGCGTCCTCGGCGTGGCGCCGGTCGTGGCGACCACGTACGCCGAGCCGTTCCACATCTCCTCGCAGCTCGCCTCGCTCGACCACGTCTCGGCCGGCCGGGCCGGCTGGGTGGTCGGGGTCGAGGAGGATCCGGCCGCCGCCCGCGCCTGGGGGCGCCCGGTCGTCGAGGGCGCCGACGCGCTCGCCCGTGAGGCCCGTGACGGCCTCCGCGTCGTACGGGACCTGTGGGACTCGTGGGAGGACGACGCGGTGATCCGGTCGGTGGCCACCAGCCGCTACCTGGACCGCTCACGGCTCCACGCCATCGACTTCACCGGGGAGACGTACTCCGTGAAGGGCCCGTCGATCGTGCCGCGCCCGCCGCAGGGCCGGCCCGTGGTCCTCGCCCGCCCGGGTCTCGTCCCGGCCGGTCTCGCCGATGTGGCGCTGGTCGGCGGGGCGACGCCGGCCGAGGCGGGCGCGGCGGCCGCGGCCGCCGGCGCGCCCCTCGCCTTCGCCGAGATCGAGGTCGCCCTCGACACCCCGGGCGAGACGGCCCGGGAGCGGATCGTCGACCTGGAGCGGTACGCCCCCTGGGAAGGCGGCCCGGACCGGCTGCGGTACACCGGTTCCGCCGCCGGTCTGGTGGGCCTCCTCACGGAGCTCGGCGGGCACGTCGACGGGGTGCGGCTGCGGCCGCTCGTCCTCGACGAGGACCTGGCGGTGCTCTCCCGGCTCGTCCTGCCCGAGCTGTTCGTGCGGCGGATCGCCGCCCGTCCGCTGCCGGGCACCACCCTGCGCACCTCCCTGGGCCTCCCCCGGCCCCTCAGCCGCTTCACGACCGACGGTGCCGCCGCGCTCGTCCGGGAGGAGACCCGATGACCCGCGCCGATGTGAACGACGTCCCGCGCCCGGACGCCCAGCTGCACTTCGGGGTGTTCTTCCAGGGCGTCAACCACTGGACGATCTGGTCGGACCCGTCCAGCGGCTCCCAGATCGATCCGGCGACCTTCCTTCGGGTGGCCAGGACCGCCGAACGCGGGCTCTTCGACGCCTTCTTCCTCGGGGACGGGCTACGGCTGCGCGAGTCGGAGGGCGGCATCCACGAGCTGGACGTCGCCGGCCGCCCGGACTCGATCGTCCAGCTGTCGGCGCTCGCCGCCGCGACCGAGCGGATCGGTCTCGTCTCCACCTCCAACACCACCTTCAACGAGCCCGGCGACCTCGCCCGTCGGCTCGCGGGTCTCGACCTGCTCTCGGGCGGCCGGGCCGGCTGGAACGTGGTGACCACCCACAACGCCTGGACCGGCGAGAACTTCCGGCGGGGCGGGTTCCTCGACCACGCCGACCGCTACCGGCGCGCCGAGGAGTTCCTCTCCCTCGCGCGCGCCGTGTGGAACGGCTGGGCGGAGGGCGCGGTCGCCGGTTCCGCCGACGCCCGCTCCTGGTCGGTGCCGGGTGCGGTGGGACGCGTACGGTCGCGGACCGACCACTTCGACGTCGATCTGGCGCCGACCCTGCCGCGCAGCGCGCAGGGCCATCCGGTGATCTTCCAGGCGGGCGACTCCGGGGAGGGCCGGGACTTCGCGGCCCGGAACGCGGACGTGATCTTCTCCGCACACGGTACGGACTTCGACGACGCGCTCGCCTTCGCCGAGGACATCCGGGGCCGGCTGCGGGCTGTCGGCCGGCCGGAGGACGCGCTGCGGATCCTGCCGGGCACGGAGATCGTCATCGGGGCCACCGAGAAGGAGGCGGAGGAGAAGGCCCGCTGGGTCCGCCTCGGGCAGGTCACGCCCGAGGTCGCGCTGGGCATCGCGAGCCGCCTGTGGGGCTTCGACCTGTCCGGGCGGGACGCGGACGGGCCGCTGCCCGCCGAGGATCCGGTGGTCGCCGCGTACGACGGGAAGTTCGGCACCCGCCAGCTGGGCGAGACCCTGGACACGGTGGCCGAGTGGCGGGCGAAGGCCGATGCCAACGGCTGGTCGCTGCGCGAGACGGTCATCGAGCTCGGTCCGCAGCGCGGTCACGTCGGCACCCCGGCCGGGCTCGCGGAGAAGTTCGCCCGGTTCGTCCGGCACGGGGCGATCGACGGCTTCAACATCTCGCCGTACCTGGTGCCGGACGGACTCGACGACATCGTCGAGCTGCTCGTGCCGGAGCTCCAGGAGCGGGGCGCGTACCGGACGGCGTACACGGGGGCGACGCTCCGGGAGCATCTGGGGCTCGCGCCGGTGGCGTGACATCGCGGAGGCGGGTGCCCGGGATTCCCGGGCACCCGCCTCCGTCGTCCTGTCCCGTCCTCAGCCCAGCGGCAGTTCCAGGAAGGCCGGCGCGCCCTCCGGGGAGCTGACGACGGTCTGCGTCCAGGTGACGGAGGCGTCGCCGTACAGCGGGTCCTTGCTGTCGACGACCAGCATCAGCCGGTGCCCGGTGGCGATGTCGTAGGCGGCGGCCTGGAGCTCCCAGGTCACGGTGCGGTCCTGCTCGGGCGTCAGCCCGTACACGTTGAGCGGCTCGTGGGTGATGATCCGGGCCGTGTCGTCCTCGGCGACGTCGAAGAGGTGGGCGACGAGGCAGGCGGAGGCCGCCGTGGAGCGGACGGTGAGGCGCAGCCGCGGGATGCCCCGGACGCGGCGGCCCGCAGTGCCCTTCCCTTCCGGGGCGGTGAGCGGTGCGGTGGTCCAGACGACGGCGTGCCGTCGGTCGATCTTGCGGGTGTCGTAGGTCTTGGGGTTGCCGGCCCGTTCCTCCCGGCCGGTCTTCATGAGCGCGTCCATGACGGTGGCCTCGGTGTCCACGCCCGCGAGGAACGCGCGGCGCCAGCCGGTGACCTCCGAGGCGTCCGTGGTCTCGCCCGCGGGGAGGAGCCGGCCGTCGGTGCCGCCCGCGCCGTCGCCGGTGAGGCCGAGGACCTCGACGCCGGTGGTGACCCGGCTCCAGTCGGCGCTTTCCTCCCGGAACGCCTCCTCGACGATCCGGTTCTCGCCGGTCGGCTCTCCGGTGCCGGGGTCCGGGACGGGTTCGGTGACGTACGTGAACATCACCTGGTTGCAGACCTGTGCCCAGTCCTCCACCCCGTTGCGCTCGCCCTTGAGGTGGTGGTCGAGCCAGGCGTACGCCTCGGCCATGGGGACGTTGACCCTGCCGGGCTCCGTGCCGATGAGCCCCGGGCCCTCGGGGGCGGCGTGGTCGCCGATCCAGAGGTTGAGCCGCTTGGGGACGTCGAGGCCGTTGAAGGTCTCCAGGAGCTGGTTGACGGCGAAGAGCCCCTCGTGCCAGGTGTTCGAGAAGAAGGTGGGGGTCTCGTTGTCGTTGGTGAGGTGGAGGTACGACTCGGGGGCGCGCAGCCGGCCCCATTCGACGACCCTGTCGAGGTTCCGGTCGGCCAGGAAGTCGGCCAGGATCTCCTGGTTGGCCTCGTCGAACTTGGTCTCCACCGGGCCGCCGGTGAGCGCGAGGAGGGCCTTCACCGCCGCGAGGTGGCGGGTGTCGTGGTCGTAGAGGCTGGTGGCGAGGTTGCCCCAGGTGCTGAGCGCGACGACGGCGGCGACGCGGTCGTCGTGGGCGGCGACGAGCTGGCTGATGCCGGAGCCGTAGGACTCGCCGAGGAAGCCGATCACGCTCGGGGCGAGGTGCTCGTGCGCGAAGTCGATGACGGCGGAACCGTCGGCCCAGTCGTGGGGTCCCGCGACGTCGACGAAGCCCTCGGAGGTGGAGGGCAGTCCGGGGATGCCGAGGCCGCGGGGCGTGTAGGCGAGGACGTGGTAGCCGCGGCGGGCGAGGGAGAGGTACGACCAGAGGAACAGCGGCCAGCCGAAGGGGGTCCAGCCGGCCGGGACGACGACCAGCGGGTGCGGGCCGGGGCCGAGCTGCCGGAGGCTGAAGGCGGAGAGCCGGATGCCGTCCGTGGCCTCGACGCGGTGGTACGCGGGCAGGGCCAGGCCGCGTACCTCCTCGACGTGCGCGGCGAGTTCGGCGGGGAGCAGGAGCTCATCGCCGCTTCCGTTCAGGAGGGCGGTGGTGAGGGTCTGGGCGAGCCGGACGACGTCGGGGTCGACGGTTCCGTCGGCGGCCCAGAGGCCGCGGCCGGCGATGCGGGAGGCCTCGGCGGCGGTGAGACCCACCGTGACGCCCGGGAAGCCGGGGAATTCTTCGGACGATCCGTTGGCGAAGGGGTTGTCCTGGGGCACGTGCACCCGTTCCTCTCGACTGGGCTGCTGGCTGTCCGCACTGCGGACCGTCGCAAGCCTCACGTACCGGGAACGGAGGGACCAGAGCGCACGAACGGCGCACGGGACGCGCAACCGGGCGCCAACGACACAAGCCGCCCCGGAGTCGGTGTTTGGTGCTCGTCGGCGCCTTCCTCACTCCGTGGGGGTCTCCGCCCGGCCTCGTACGACGGGGGGCACCTCGGCCATCAGGGGTGGCGGGTGGCTGCGACGGCGGCGCAGCCAGAGGTAGAGCATCAGGCAGGGCAGCAGCAGTCCGCAGACGGTGAGGGTGAGGAACGTCGCGAAGCCGCTGATGTGGGTCACCAGCCAGTCGAAGTTCTGCCCGAAGAAGCCGACCACGAAGGACATCGGGAGGAACACGCTGGCGAGGATGGTGAGCCGCTCCATCGTGGCGCTCTGCCGAAGGTTGATCTTGTTCTGCTCGACGGAGATGACCGCGATGTTCGCCTCCAGGACGGTGGTCAGCAGGTCGCGCTGGGCGGCGACCTCCTCGTTGACCAGCAGCAGGTGGTCGTGCACGTCGCGGATGTACGGCAGGAGCGCGGGGGGCGACTTGCCTGGCTGCAGGCGCCGGCCGAGCACGGCGAGCAGCGGGTGCACGGCGCGGTAGAAGTCCGTCGCCTCGCGGCGCAGGAAGTAGATCCTCTCGGTCGGGGCGACCGCCCCGGAGAACACGGTGGCCTCGATCTGCTCGATGTCGCGTTCGAGCTCCTCGACGACCGGCGCGTAGCTGTCGACCACCTGGTCGAAGATGGCCCACAGCGTGGAGGCGCTGCCGGCCTTCAGCAGTTCGGGGCGGCTTTCGAGCCGGCTCCGGGCTCCGCGCAGCTCGCTCGCGACGCCCTGGCGCACGGTGATCACGAAGTGTTCGGCGAGGAAGACGCTGATCTCGCCGGTGTCGACCTCCTCTCGTTCGTCGTCATAGCGTGCCGTGCGCAGGATGATCAGTTCCGTGCCGTCCTCGTACTGCTCGGCCTTCGGCCGGAGGTGGAACGTCCGGGCGTCCTCGACGGCGAGCTCGTGCAGACCGAAGACCTCACGGACACGGCTCAGCTCCTCGGGGCCCGGCTCGAACATGCCCAGCCAGACGAAGCCGCCCATCATGCAGCGCGCGGCCGCCTGCTCCAGCGGCATCGCGCCCTCGTGCTGCCGGCGCCCGTCCCGGTAATGTGCGCAGTCGACGATCATGGCCTCCTCCTCGCGGCCGACCGAAGTGCGCCGTCTTCTGCCCACCGGCGACGTGGCGCGCCGTGTCGGCCTCACAGCAATAGATGCTCCTCCGACGCGTCGGGAATGTCCTCACGGCCGACGTCGGCAGCCCCGCCCCCGTCGGGACGACCGGGCTGTCCGGTCGGCGCCGCGGCCCGGGAGCTTGCGCTGCGGATCCGGGTCACCCCATGGGGCCCTCACCGAGGAGAACGGGGCCTCCCCGTGGCCGATCTCGTCTCCAGACCTCTGCGGCGACCCTCGGCGACCTGGAGTCCAAGGCGCACGAGCGGCTCACGGCCAGGGGCGTGCGGGGCGCGATTACCGGAGGGTCGATCGGCGACCCCCCGTTCGACACGTACGAGACCGGCATCGCACCGTCCCTGATCGCCGTGGTGATCACCGGCGTCCGCACCGACCCCCGCTCGGACGACGCCCACCCCTCGTGGGGTGGTTCACGGCCCTCGTGGGGCGGCTCACGGCGCGTCCGGAAGGTATCCCGTCGCGGCGCGGGCGTAGGAGTGCAGGGCGGTGATCACTTCCCGGGGGGAGCGGCGGCCGGCGAGGACGTCCATCTGGTAGCCGTCCTCCATCGCCACGAAGTTGGCGGCGACCAGGCGGGCCGGATCCGCCAGGGTGAAGTGGCCCTGGGCCTCGCCGAGCACCAGGATCCCCTGGTAGACGCCGATCTGGCGCTCCGTCAGGACGCTGTCGAGGGCGGCGGCCTTCGGGTCGCGGAGGGCGCGGGGCCAGTACTCGAACAGCAGCCGGGGCAGCCGGTCCCGGGGACCCGACGCGACCCCGGCGGCGATGCAGCTGCGCAGTCGGCTCCGCGCGTCCGCCTCCCGCTCCGCCGCCGCCTCGCGCTCCTGGCAGAACCGTTCGATGGCCTGCTGGAAGGTCTCGTACATGAGGGCGTCGAGGTCCTCGTAGTAGTACAGGACCGCCGCCGGCGTGACCCCGGCCTCCGCGGCGACGTCCTTCAGCCGGAGGCCTTCGAGGCCCCGGCTGAGCAGGGCCCGCGCCGCCGCCTCACCCAGCTGGGCACGCCGGGCCTCCTGGTCCTTGTTCCGCGCCACCGAGCTCTCCACCGCCTCGTGAACTAAATCGAAACCAAAACATACAGCCCGAGACCTTGACCGCACCACGCACGATTCCTTAAATCTCCGTTTAACGAATACGGGACGTCCGTACGCTTTTCACCAGGAGGCCCTCATGACCAGCGCATCCGACACCCCACCCCCTTCCGCACCACCCCTCGAGAAGGGCCTGCAGGGCGACTCCGTGGGCCTCCTCGCCACGATCGCCCTCGGGCTCGCCTCCGTCGCCCCGGCCTACAGCATCGCCGTCACCCTGGGCCTGGTGACCCTCGTGGTCGGCGACCTGGCCCCCGCCGCCCTGGTCCTCGGCTTCGTGCCGATCCTCCTCACGGCCTTCGCCTTCCGGGAGCTCAACCGGCGGATGCCGGACTGCGGCACGACCTTCGTGTGGAACACGCGGGCGTTCGGCCCGGCCGTCGGCTGGGTGGCGGGCGGCTGGACCGTCCTGGTCGCGACCGTCCTCGCGATGACCACGCTCGCCCAGGTCGGAGCCTCCGCGACCCTCGCCTTCCTCGGACTCGACGCGGCCGCCGACAGCACCTTCGCCGTGACCGCCGTCGCCGTGGCCCTGATCGCCCTGGTCGTCACCGTCGCCTACCGGGGCATCCAGCTCGCCGCCCACGTGCAGTACGCGATGCTCGGCCTCCAGCTCCTCGCGATGCTCGCCTTCGGCGTCGCCGCCTTCGCCCGGGACGGCGCCGCCACCCCGTCCCCGAGCTGGGTCTCCCCCTTCGCCTTCGACGACTTCGGCTCCTTCGCCGAGGCGGTGCTCCTCTGCCTCTTCATCTACTGGGGCTGGGACGCCCTGATCACCTTCAACGAGGAGACCGTCGACAGCGACCGCACCCCCGGCAGGGCCGCGGTCGCCTCCACCCTGGTCCTGCTCGTCACCTACCTCTTCACCGCGTTCGCCGCGATCTCCTTCGCCGGGACCGGCACCGGAGGCCTCGGACTCGGCAACGCGGAGAACGCGGCCGACGTGCTCACCCTCCTCTCACCCACCGTCCTCGGCGGCGCCGCGAGCCGGGTCGTCACGCTCGCCATCGCCGTCTCGGCCGTGGGCGCCCTGCTGACCTGCGCGGGCTCCAGCCCCCGGAGCACGCTCTCGATGAGCGCGCACGGCGCCCTGCCCGCCGCCTTCGGACGCATGCACCCGCGCTTTCGCACCCCCGCCTTCGGAACGGTGTTCTTCGGTGCCGCGGCGGCCGTCGTCCTGGTCCTGCTCACCCTGGTCTCCGCCGACTTCCTCGGCGACGCGATCCTGTCGATCGGCCTGCTGATCGCCTTCTACTACGGCGTCACCGGCTTCGCCTGCGCCTGGGTCTTCCGCCGGCAGCTGCGGAACTCCCCGCGCGACCTGCTGGTCAAGGGCGTCCTCCCGGCGACCGGCGGCCTGATGATGCTGGCGGCGTTCGTCCGCAGCGCCTACGACATGGCCGACCCCGCCTACGGCTCCACGTCGATCGGCGGAGTCGGCGGGGTCTTCCTCCTCGGCGTCGGCTCGATCGTCCTCGGAGCCGTCGTGATGCTGCTCGTCCGCATCCGCCACCGCCGCTTCTTCCAGCACGGCCGCACGGCCGTCACCACCCTGTCCGTCACGGAGAACTGAGCCCCATGCGCACCCTCGCCATCGCCGCCGTCCAGACCACCCCCGTCGCCCACGACCCGGAGGCCGGTTGGGAACGGTTCGCCGACCAGGTCCGCGCGGTCCGCGGCACCTTCCCGCACGTCCAGCTCGTCGTCGTCCCGGAGCTGCTGCTCTCCGCGGAGGCACCGCTGCTCCAGGCCCGCGCGGAGTGGATGCGGGAGGCCGCCGTCCCGGTCCCCGGACCGCTGACGGACCGGCTGTGCGCCCTGGCCCGCGAGACCGGCCTCTGGCTGGTCCCCGGCAGCGTGTACGAGCAGGGCGACGACGGTCACGTCTACAACACGGCCCTCGCCGTCTCCCCCGAGGGCGAGATCGCCGCCCGCTACCGCAAGGTCTTCCCCTGGCAGCCGTACGAGCAGACGCGGCCCGGCAGCGAGTTCGTCGTCTTCGACCTGCCCGGCATCGGCCGCGCCGGCCTGGCCATCTGTTACGACGGCTCGTTCCCCGAGACCGCGCGGCAGCTGGCCTGGCTGGGCGCCGAGGTGATCATCCAGCCGACGCTGACCACCACCCGCGACCGCGACATGGAACTGGTCTGCGCCCGGGCCAACGCCTGGACCAACCAGGTGTACGTCGTCAACGTCAACGCCGCAGACCCGGCCGGCGTCGGCGCCAGCGTCATCGTCGACCCGGAGGGGACGGTCCGCCAGCAGGCGGGCACCGGCGAGGAGGTCCTCGTCGACGTCCTCGACCTCGACGCCGTCACGCGCGTGCGCACGTACGGCTCCGCCGGCATCAACCGGCCCTGGGCCCAGCTCGCCCGCTACGGCGAGCGGATCGAACTGCCCATGTACGGGGGTACGTTCCGGCCGGTGCCGTCGCGCGAAGAGGCCTAGGGTGCGTCGGGCGGGCAGACCACGAGGACGGCGGCGACGTCGTCGTCGAGGCCGTCCGCCCCGTAGGCGGCGAGGTCGCGGTGGAGGAGCGCGGGCAGCTCCGCGGCCGGTTCCCGGGCCCAGCCGCGCAGGCGCAGCTCCAGCGGGTAGAAGGTGCCGGCCCGGTCGCGGGTCTCGCTGACGCCGTCGGTGTAGAGCAGCAGCCGGTCCCCCGGACCGAACGGCACCTCCTCGATCCGGTGGTGGTTCTCGGCGAGGCCCGCGAGGTTGACGGGCAGCGAGGGGTCGGCGAAGTGCACGGGCTCGACGCCGGTCGCGCGCTGGAGCAGCGGGGCGGGGTGGCCGCAGCTGAGGAGCCGTACGACGTCACGCCCGTCGGGGAACTCCGCCAGGACGACGGTGGCGAAGCGTTCGGCGGCGTCGGAGTCCGGGTCCCAGGCGCCGTAGCGGGCGAGGCCCTCGTCGAGCCGGTCCGCGAGGGCCGCGAGGTCGCGGGCGTCGTTGACGGCGGAGCGGAAGGAGCCGAGCAGCACGGAGGCGGTCTCGACGGCGCCGAGGCCCTTGCCCTGGACGTCTCCGAGCATGACGCGCACCGCGCCGGGGATCCTGACGGCCTCGTAGAAGTCGCCGCCGATCCTCGCCTTGGCCGCGGCCGCGACGTACAGCAGATGCAGGTCGAACCGTCCGAGGCGTTCGGGCAGCGGACGCAGGACGACCCGCTGGACGACCTCGGCGACGGCGGTGACCTCCCGCAGGTCCTGTTCGTAGCGGGTCCTGACCCGGCTGACCCAGGCCGCGGTGGCGGTCACCGCGGCGATGACGGACTCGCTGGCGAGGAGTTCATGGCCGGGCTCCTCGCCCCTGGCGAGGCTGAGGAGCGCGCGGACGCCCATCGCGATCAGCCCGATGCCGACGGTCCCGCGCACGCTCCAGGTGACGGCGGCGAGCGCGGGCGCGGCGACGAGGAGACGGTCGAAACGCTCCCGGTCGGGGGTGAGCAGATCGACGACGACCGTCAGGACCAGGACCAGGAAGGGCAGGGCGCGACCCAGGTTGAACTGGGTGCGCGTCGCCGTGCCGGGAGGGCTACGGTGACCGGCTGCGGGCATCTCATGATCGTACGCAGGGCCGTCGGCCGGGCCGGGGTGTCGTCGGCTCCGGGCGTGTCCCCCGGCGGTCGGCGCGGCCGGGCAGGACGAGGGCGGCGGGGAGGGTGAGCGCGGCGATCAGCGCCAGGGCCGGGAGGGCGGCGCCCCGGGCCGGTACGAAGCCGCCGTCCGGCACGAGGGCGAGCAGGAGGGTCGCGGTGGCGACGCCGAGGGCCGGTCCGACGTTCATCACGGTCTGCTGGAGGCCGCCGGCGACCCCGGCGTGCGCCTCGGGGGCGCGGTGCACGACGACGGAGGTCGCGGTGACCATCAGGGTGACGAATCCGGCGCCGAGGAGCGCGGAGGCGACGCCGACGGAGGCCGCGCCGGCCGTCGCGTCGAGCCGGGCGAGCAGCAGGACCCCGAGCGCGAGCAGCGCGGCTCCCGCGGTGGCGGTGCGCCGGGGGCCGAAGCGGCGCTGGAGCCGCGGGCAGAAGGGCGCGCCGAGGACCATGAGGGCGGCGAGGGGCAGGACGCGCAGCGCGCAGTCGAGGGGGTCGAGCCCCTGGGCGTCCTGGAGGAAGTACGTCGTCACGAAGAGCGAGCCGGAGAGGGCCGCCGAGGCCGCGAGGAGCACGGCGAGCCCCGCGACGACCGGCACGCTCCGGAGCAGCTCCGGGGGCAGGAGGGGATGCGCGACCCTGCGCTCGTGCCGGGCGAAGACCGCACCGGCGCCGAGGGCCGCGCCGCAGGCGAGGGCGGCGGCCCCGGCGCCGCCGGGGCGGGACGCCTCGACGAGCCCGTGGACGAGCAGGCCGAGCGCGACGGCGAGCAGGAGGGCACCGAACGGGTCGAGCGCGGCGAGGCGGGATGCGGGGCGGTCGGCAGAGCCCGTCGGTGAGTGGTCCGGCGCGGCCGCGCGGTCCGGTGGTGTCAGGGCCAGCAGGCCGATCGCGAGGGTCGGGGGTACGCCGAGGAGGAAGACCGCGCGCCAGCCGTACGAGGAGACGAGGGCGCCTCCTACGAGGGGACCGGCCGCCGCGGCGAGGCCGATGGCGACGGTGCGTACCGCGATCGGGGTCGCGAGGCGCTCCGGCGGGTAGGCGGCGCGCAGCATGCCGAGGGTGGCGGGCTGGAGGAGCGCCCCGCACACGCCCTGGAGCACGCGCAGCGCGATCACGGTGCCGATGCCGGGGGCCAGGGCGATCCCGGTGGAGGCCGCGGCGAAGCCGAGCGCGCCGGCGGCGAACACCCGGCGGTGGCCGTACCGGTCGCCGAGGCGGCCCGCGAGGACGAGGAGGCTCGCGACGGCGACGAGGTAGCCGGTGCTGGTCCACTGGACCTGGCCGACGTGGGCGTGGAGGTCGCGCTGGAGGGCGGGCTGGGCGACGGTCAGGACGGTGCCGTCGAGGGCGACGACGGCGGCGCCGACGACGCTGCAGGCGAGGGTGCGGTTCACTGGGCGGGCCTCCCCAGGTGGGCGTCGAGCGCGGCCGACAGCAGAGGGCCTGGGTCGTCGCCGCCGGTGGCGAGGGGGAGGCTGCCCCAGTGCCAGAGCTGGGCGATGCCGTGCAGGTTGGCCCAGAGGGCGCCGGCGAGGAGGACGGGGTCGGCCTCCGGGCGGACCCGGGCGACGAGGCCGGTGAGGTGGGCGAAGAGCGGCAGGCTGGTCTCGCGCAGCCCGAGCCGGCCGCTCTCCAGGAGGTCGTGCCGGAACATCAGCTCGTACATGCCGCGCCGGGTGCCGGCGTAGTCGAGGTAGACGCGGGCGAGCACCTCGATCCGCTCGCGCGCCGGGGCCCCCTCGGGGTCCTCCTCGGCGACGCGCGCGGCCAGTTCGGCGAAGCCCTGGCGGGCGATGGCGGACAGCAGGTCCAGGTGGGCCGGGAAGTACCGCCGGGGGGCTCCGTGGGAGACGCCGGCGCGGCGGGCGATCTCGCGCAGGGAGAGGGCCTGGATCCCCTCGGCGTTCACCAGCTCGACGCCGACCCGGACGAGCCGGGCGCGCAGCCCGTCCTCGTGGTCGTTCTCATTCAGCGACATGGACACTGTCTACCAAGATCGAGTAGACAGTGTCTACCCACTCTCGCGCCCCGATCCGTTACACTGGGCGACAGCGAAGGGGAGTAGCCCTGCGAACCGGTCGTCGACACACTGGAACCCCCGGGTTCCCGGTGACCGGGTCCGCGCACGACGCGGACGGGCGAGACCTTCGGCCAGGCAACAGCCGCGTCCGCGTTCCCGTGGGCGTGGTCCGTCATGCCGGGCCGAGTGGTCCTCCCGTCGCCCACCGAGGTGTCGTGCGGAGCCGCAGGGCCCGGACCGAGCAGAGAGCCCCGGTATGCACCTCGACCCCTTGGCGATCCTCACCGCCTTCGGGCTGATCTTCCTCGCCGAGCTTCCCGACAAGACGATGTTCGCGTCCCTCGCCATGGGCACGCGCATGCGTCCGCTGTACGTGTGGATCGGCACCTCCACCGCCTTTCTGGCCCACGTCGCCATCGCGGTGGGCGCCGGCAGCCTGCTCGGGCTGCTGCCGGGCTGGTCGGTCAAACTGGTCTCGGCCCTGATGTTCGGCTTCGGCGCGTTCATGCTGCTGCGCGGCGGGGGCGACGACGAGGCCGACGAGGGCGGCCGGGCGGTCAGCGGCTTCTGGCCCGTCTTCTCGACCGCGTTCATGGCCGTCTTCATCAGCGAGTGGGGCGACCTGACCCAGATCACCACCGCCAACCTGGCCGCCACCAACGGCACCTGGTCGACGGCGATCGGTTCCTTCGCCGCCCTGACGACGGTCTCCGCCCTCGCTCTGATCGCGGGCCGGTTCATCGCCAAGCGCGTCCCCCTCAAAATCGTGCAGCGCATCGGCGGCGTCTGCATGGCGGGGCTCGCGATCTGGTCCCTGACCGAGGTCTTCACCGGCTGAGCACACCCTCGCTCCGGTGCACGCCCCGTCCCCCTCCGAGGCGGGGCGTGCACCGGAGCGA
>NZ_MWIG01000308.1:0-26881 GCF_002156145.1 Streptomyces sp. NRRL B-24572
GACGATCTCGGCGTCGACGATGTCCTCCCCGCCGCCGGCCGTGGGCCCGGCGTCGGAGGGGGCCTGCTGCGGGGAGCCGTACATCGCGGTGCCGATCCGCTGCGCGACCGTGCTCAGCCGGTCGACGGCGGTGCGGATCTCGGCGGTGTTGTCGCCCGCGGTGTCCTCGCTCTTGAGCTTCTCCTTCAGCTCGACGAGCGCGGCCTCGACCTCGGCCTTGACGCCACCGGGGACCTTGTCCTCGTTGTCCCTGAGCAGCTTCTCGGTCTGGTAGACGAGCTGCTCGCCCTGGTTGCGGGTCTCGGCGGCCTCGCGGCGGCGCCGGTCCTCCTCGGCATGGGCCTCGGCGTCGCGCATCATCCGCTCGATGTCGTCCTTCGGCAGCGAGGAGCCGCCGGTGACGGTCATCTTCTGCTCCCTGCCCGTGCCCAGGTCCTTGGCTGTGACGTGCATGATGCCGTTGGCGTCGATGTCGAAGGCGACCTCGATCTGCGGGACGCCACGCGGGGCCGGCGGCAGACCGGTCAGCTCGAACATGCCGAGCTTCTTGTTGTACGTCGCGATCTCGCGCTCGCCCTGGTAGACCTGAATGGTCACCGAGGGCTGGTTGTCCTCGGCCGTCGTGAAGATCTCGGACCGCCGGGTCGGGACTGTGGTGTTGCGCTCGATGAGCTTGGTCATGATGCCGCCCTTGGTCTCGATGCCGAGGGACAGCGGGGTCACGTCGAGGAGCAGGACGTCCTTGACCTCACCCTTGAGGACACCGGCCTGCAGGGCCGCGCCGACGGCGACGACCTCGTCCGGGTTCACGCCCTTGTGCGGGTCCTTGCCGGTGAGCGAGCGCACCAGACCGGTCACCGCGGGCATCCGGGTGGAGCCGCCGACCAGGATGACGTGATCGATGTCGGCGATCCGGACCCCCGCGTCGTCGACCGCCTGGTGGAACGGTGTCCTGCAGCGCTCCAGGAGGTCTTCCGTCATCTTCTCGAACTGCGCCCGGGTGAGCTTCTCCTCCAGGTGCAGCGGGCCCTCGGCGGAGGCCGTGACGTACGGCAGGTTGATGGACGTCTCGGTCGCCGACGACAGCTCGATCTTCGCCTTCTCCGCGGCCTCGCGCAGCCGCTGCACCGCCATCCTGTCCTTGGACAGATCGATGCCGTACCCGTTCTTGAACTGCTTGACCAGGTGGTCGACGACGCGCTGGTCCCAGTCGTCACCGCCGAGGTGCGTGTCCCCGTTGGTGGCCTTGACCTCCACGACGCCCTCACCGATCTCCAGGAGGGACACGTCGAAGGTGCCGCCGCCGAGGTCGAAGACGAGGACCGTCTGGTCGTTCTCCTTGTCCAGGCCGTACGCGAGCGCGGCGGCGGTCGGCTCGTTCACGATGCGCAGGACGTTGAGCCCCGCGATCTCACCGGCCTCCTTGGTGGCGGTCCGCTGGGAGTCGTTGAAGTACGCGGGCACGGTGACCACCGCGTCCGTGACGTCCTCGCCCAGGTAGGCCCCGGCGTCGCGCTTCAGCTTCTGCAGCACGCGGGCGGAGATCTCCTGGGCGGTGTACCGCTTGCCGTCGACATCGCCGCTCGCGGGGAACCGCCAGTCGGCTTCTCCCATGTGCCGCTTGACCGACCTCACGGTGCGGTCCACGTTCGTCACGGCCTGCCGCTTGGCCAGCTCACCGACCAGCACGTCACCGCCCTTGGCGAAGGCGACCACGGACGGGGTGGTCCGCGCACCCTCCGCGTTCGCGACGACCGTCGGCTCACCGCCCTCGAGGACGGACACGACCGAGTTCGTCGTTCCCAGATCGATACCCACCGACCGAACCATCGTCGGCCTCCCAACCATCACCGAGGCATGCCCGACGTCGAGCGTTCCACGTCTCGGCGACTTCCCCGGCACGCCCGGCACATGCCATCCCGGGAGACGTGTCACCCGGGTGCCCGGCAGACCGGCTGCGGGGCGCTCGCCCGGGCGAGGGAACGCGTTCCGGACGCCGGCACCCGCACGGGGTGGTCACGGTGCCTTCGTCGTGGCGCCGGCGCCGCCTCGGGTTCCTCACCATCAGGCCCGAGGCCGGCGCCGGACCGGTCGCGGTGACCGGATGCCGCATCGGCGGCCTCCTGGCGATGCGTACCGTCGCGGCCCGTCCCGCCCGCGTGGCCGCCGTCGCCGCGTTCCACGGCCCGGTGGGCGCGCGGGTCAGTTCAGCTCGTCGGGGTGCGGGCCGGTGCGCAGGCCGCGGTCGAGACCGGCGATCGCCGTCACCTCCTCGTCCGTCAGGACGAAGTCGAACACGTCGAAGTTGGCGCGGATCCGGGCCGGGGTCACCGACTTGGGGATGACCACGTTGCCGAGCTGCAGGTGCCAGCGGATGACGACCTGCGCCGGCGACTTGCCGTGGGCGGCGGCGATCGCGGCGATCGCCGGGTCGTCGAGGACCGCGCCCTGCGCCAGCGGGCTCCACGCCTCGGTGGCGATCCGGTGCTCGCCGTGGAAGGCGCGCAGTTCGGACTGCTGCAGCGCGGGGTGCAGCTCGATCTGGTTGACGGCCGGGGTCAGCGCGGCGCCGTCCATCAGCCGGCGCAGGTGCTCGGGCTGGAAGTTGGAGACGCCGGCGGCGCGGATCAGGCCTTCCTCGGCGAGCCGCTCCAGGGCGCGCCAGGAGTCGCGGTACAGGTCACGGGCCGGGGCGGGCCAGTGGATCAGGTACAGGTCGACGTAGTCCAGGCCGAGCTTGGCCAGGCTGTCGTCGAAGGCGCGCAGCGTGGCGTCGTAGCCCTGGTCGGCGTTCCACAGCTTGGTGGTGACGAACAGCTCCTCGCGGGCGAGCCCGGAGGTGCCGAGGGCACGGCCGACGCCGGCCTCGTTGCCGTAGACGGCGGCGGTGTCGATGCTGCGGTAGCCGGCTTCGAGGGCGGAGGTGACGGCGGCGGTGGTCGCGTCGTCGGCGACCTGGAAGACGCCGAAGCCGAGCTGCGGGATCTCGACGCCGTTGTTCAGCGTGACGGTGGGGACGGCGGGGGTGGTGGACGGTGCCATGGTGTGCGGGCGCTCTTTCACTTGGTGCGGGTGGAGAGGGTGTGGCGGACGGTCTGGGCGCTGATGAGTCCGTCGCGGAAGACGAAGGTGTCCACGCCGTCGGTGACCTCGTGGGCGCTGCCGGTGGCGGCCCACCGCAGGAACAGCACGTCTCCGGCGAACTGCGGGGTCAGCTGCCACTCGGCGTCGGGAAGGTCGGCGAGCAGCCGGCCGATGCCCTCGCGGACTCCCGCGCGTCCGGTCAGGACGCCTTCGGGAGTGAGGAAGACGGCGTCCTCCGTGTAGTTCTCGCTGATGAGGTCCAGGTCGCCGGTGCCGAGGCGCCGGCCGTGGTCGGCGAAGACTTCCTGCGGGGTGCGGGTGTGCGGGGTGTTCATGGAGGGTCGCTCCAGGGGATCGAGGGACCGGTGGTGTGGAGGGGACGGGGGATCAGTGGTGTACGGGGGCGGCGGACGCCGTGACGGTGACGGCCTCGACGGCACCGGCACCGGCCTCGTCCGCGACGCCGTCGGCGTCCTTCGCGGGGGCCCGGCGCTCCAGCGCGGCGGACCAGAAGGCGAGGCCGAGGGCGGCGGCGGCGAGGGCGGCGCCGACCCAGTTCGGGGAGGTGTAGCCGAGGCCGGCGGTGATGACGATGCCGCCGAGCCAGGCGGCGAGCGCGTTGCCGAGGTTGAAGGCGCCGATGTTGACGGCCGAGGCCAGGGTCGGCGCGCCGTGGGCCTGGTCGAGGACGCGCTTCTGCAGCGGCGGCACGGTGGCGAAGCCGAGCGCCCCGACGAGGAGGACGGTGATCGCGGCGAGTACCTTGTCGTGGGCGGTCACGGTGAACAGGGCGAGGACGATCGCGAGGCCGCCGAGGGTGGCGTACAGCAGGGGCATCAGTGCCCGGTCGGCGTACCGTCCGCCGAGCAGGTTGCCGAGGAACATGCCGACGCCGAAGAGCACGAGCAGCCAGGTCACGGCGCCGTCGGAGTAGCCGGCGGCGTGCGTCATCATCGGCGCGATGTAGGTGATCGCGGCGAAGACACCGCCGAAGCCGAGCACGGTCATCGCCATCGCGAGCAGCACCTGCGGGTTGCGGAAGGCCTTCAGCTCGCCGCGTAGCCGGGCGCCCTCGGGGCGGGGCATGGCGGGCACGAGCCTGACGACGCCGAGCAGCCCGACCACACCGAGCGCGGCGACGATCGCGAAGGTGGTGCGCCAGCCGACCGCCTGCCCGATGAAGGTGCCGAGCGGCACGCCGACGATGTTGGCGACGGTCAGTCCGGTGAACATGGTGGCGATGGCGCCGGCCTTCTTGTCCGGCGCGACCAGCTCGGCGGCGACGACGGACCCGATGCCGAAGAACGAGCCGTGGGCGAGCGAGGCGATCACGCGGCCGGTCAGCATCATCCCGAAGCTCGGGGCGAGTGCGGAGGCCAGGTTGCCGAGCACGAACAGGCCCATCAGCAGCATGAGCATCCGCTTCCGGCTCACCTTGTTGCCGAGGACGGTCAGCAGCGGTGCGCCGAGGACGACGCCGAGCGCGTAGCCGGTGACCAGGAGGCCCGCGGTGGGGATGGTGACGCCGTAGTCGGCGGCGATCTCGGGCAGCAGGCCCATGATCACGAATTCGGTCGTACCGATACCGAAGGCCCCGACTGCAAGAGCGAGCAGAGCGAGCGGCATGGCGCGCCCCCTTCCGGAATTGCTTGAACGATCCCTTTGCATGCCTTCACAATAGTTGCATACGCGCCATACATGCAAACGCGGGTAAGTGGTGCGATCTGGATGGTGCTGGGTGCAGGCAAAGTCGGCCCGGGTTCGCCGGCGGCTCTTCGGGCTGGTCGCCGAGTCGATCGTGGAGGGCGCGGCGAACGGCGCGCTGCGCGACGGTGTGCCGGCCGGTGGGCTCGCCGCGTACCGCCTGCACTCCCTCGGGACTGCGGCGGCGCTCCCGCCGAAGGCGGCGGCGCGCCGGCTCGTCGCCGTGACCTCGGCCCGGCTGTCGCCTGCGCCCGGAACGCGGATCGGACTCCCGTCGAGGCGGAGGAGGGGCTGGGCCATGAGAGTGGACCTCAACGTGGCCGTCACCACGGCCATGGGCGGCGGCCATACCCCCTCCCCGTATCATGGGGCGCGCCCGGTCGCTGCGGATCGGGCTGAGAACGGAGGGCGAAGTGGCGACGCGCCAGAAGACCGCGACATGGCCGGGCCGATGTGTGCTCGCCGTCGCGCTGCTCTTCGGCATCGTCTTCATGCACGCACTGGGGCACTCCGACGAACACCGCGCCGTCGGCGTCACCGCCCACACGACGGCCGGGGCGCACGCCTCCGCTCCGGCGGTGGAGCAAGCGGCCGTCGCCGACGACCACGACGCGTCGCACCCCGCACCCGCCCATGGGGCGGGAGCCGCCGCGCTCTGTCTCGCCGTGCTCGGCGCGGGCACCGGACTGCTTCTCCTGTGGCGTGCGGCCCGCAGGCGGCTGCCGCTCGGCGATGCGTCACGGGTGACGGGGCGACTGGCGTACGCGCTCCGCGCGATCCCGCCCCCCGCCCCGCCCGGGTCCCTCCTGTCACGCCTGTCGTTGTTGCGCATATAGGGCGACCGGCCGCTCCTCGCCGCGAGCGGAACCGATCCCTTTCGCATGCAACGACCACGTCAAGAGGTTCCACCGTCATGACCCGACCCACCCGCCGTACCGTCCTCGGCGCCGGACTCGCCGCCGCCGGCACCGGCCTGCTGACCGCCTGCTCCGGCAGCGGCGCCGGGCACTCGTCCCACGGAAGTGGCGCATCGACGCCGACCGGCGACTACGTCACCCCCGACAGCAAGGAGGTCGGGGCGACCGAGGCGCTGCGCAAGCCCGGCCCCGAGCGCAAGGTGAGGCTCACCGCCGTCGAGACCCCGCTCGACCTCGGAGGCGGACGCACGGTCCGCTCCTGGGCGTACGGGGACGAGCTCCCCGGCAAGGAGGTCCGCGTCACCGCCGGTGACACCCTCGCGCTCACCCTCGCCAACAACCTTCCCCAGGCGACGAGCATCCACTGGCACGGACTCGCGCTGCGCAACGACATGGACGGCGTGCCCGGACTCACCCAGCGCGACATCAGGCCCGGCGGCTCCTTCGACTACCGCTTCACGGTCTCCCACCCCGGCACGTACTGGCTCCACCCGCACTCCGGAGTCCAGCAGGACCGCGGCCTGTACGCGCCGCTGATCGTCGAGGACCCCAGGGAGTCCCTGAAGTACGACAAGGAGTGGGTCGTCGTCCTCGACGACTGGGTCGACGGCGTCGACGGCTCCACCCCGGACGCGGTGCTCGCCGAGCTCGGCAAGGGCATGGGCGGCACGACCGGATCCGACAGCGGCTCCGCCACGGGCGGCGACATGGACATGAGTGGATCCGGCGGCATGGAAGGCCATGACATGTCGCACATGTCGATGACGAGCCGGAGGTCACCGTCCCCCGAGCCGTCCGGTCCCTCCCGCATGCTCATGGGCGCGAACAGCGATCTGCTCGGTGGCGACGCCGGAGACGTCGGGTACCCGCACTACCTGATCAACGGCCGTACGCCGCAGGCCCCGCAGACGTTCACCGCGAAGCCCGGCGACCGGATCCGGCTGCGGATCGTCAACGCCGGGGGCGACACCGCCTTCCGGATCGCCCTCGGCGGACACGAGCTCACCGTCACCCACACCGACGGCTTCCCCGTCGAGCACACGCGGGCCGACGCGCTGCTGCTCGGCATGGGCGAGCGCATCGACGCCCTCGTCACCGCCGGGAGCGGCACCTTCCCGCTGACCGCGCTCGCCGAGGGCAAGGGCCGCACCGCCCTCGCCGTCCTGCGCACCGGCGGCGGAGCCGCGCCCGCCGCCGGTGTGCGCCCCAAGGAGCTGGACGGCAAGGTCGTGCACGGCGGTCAGCTCAGGGCCGCGGAGTCCGTGCGGCTCGAGCCGAGCCGGCCCGACCGCACCATCGAGTTCAACCTGACCGGCTCGATGATGAAGTACGACTGGGCCGTCAACGGCAAGAAGTACGATCCCGCGCAGCGCTACCCCGTCCGCTCCGGCGAGCGCGTCCGCCTGGCCTTCGTGAACAGCACGACGATGTGGCACCCGATGCACCTGCACGGCCACACGTACGCGCTCGCCGGCGGCGGTGCCCGCAAGGACACGTCCATCGTGCTGCCGGGCAAGCGGCTGGAGGTCGACTTCGACGCCGACAACCCGGGCCTGTGGATGGTCCACTGCCACAACGTCTACCACGCCGAGTCCGGCATGATGACCGTCCTCGGCTACCTGAAGTAGGGATCGCGGTGACACGGGAGCGGCCCGGCCGGGCCGCTCCCGTGCCCCTCGGCGCTCAGACGTCGGGCCGGCGGGTCATTCCGCTCGTGGGGCGGTGGTCGTTTCGTCGCGTCGCAGGAGCGCGATCGTGGCGCCGAGAGCGATGAGGAGGGCCAGAGCGGCGTATCCGTGGGCGAGGGTCGACGCGGTGGCGATGGCGGCGACGAGGAGAGGGCCGCCCGCGTCGCCGAGTTCACGGCCGAGTTCGGCGGCGCCCATGGTCTGGCCCATGCGTTCCTCGGGGGTGCTCGTGGCGAGGGCGGCGAAGCCGAGCGGGGTGATCAGGCCGGTGCCGGCGCCGATCAGGGTGGCGGAGAGCAGGACCCCGGTCAGACCGGGCAGCATGGCGCAGGCCAGACCCGCAGCGGTGAGGGCCAGGCCCGAAGCGAGACCGGTCCGGGTGGTCAGGCGCTCCTCGTCGAGGGCGCGTCCGGCGTGGGGCTGGACGACGGCGGCGGTGGCGGCCAGGACGGAGACGGCGGCTCCGGTCGCGATGGTGCCGAGCCCCGCGGCGGCGCCGGAGACGGGAAGGAAGCCGACACCGACGGAGAGTGCGGCGGTCGCGGCGGCCAGTGCGGCGGTGGGGACGAGGAAGACGGGGTCGGCCAGGCGGCGTGCCAGGTCGAGGACGGTCTGGCGCCGCTTGGGCAGCGGAGGTACGGCGGGAACGGCGAGTGCGGCCCACGCGGCGACCGCGGCGCCGAGCAGGGCGAGGACGACGAACAGCAGACGCAGGCCGCCGGCCCACACGAGGAGCCCGCCGAGGAGGGGGCCGAGGGTGTAGCCGATGGACTTGTGGAAGCCGTACGAACCGAAGGCGCGGCCCCGCTTGGCCGCGGGGTTGAGGCGGGCGACGAGCGCTGAGGCGGACGGGGAGAAGGCGGAGGCGGCGGCGCCCTGGCCGAGTCGGGCGGCCCACAGCAGGCCGGGGCCGTCGGCCACGGCGTACAGGGTGGAAGCGGCGGCGAACGCGGTCAGGCCGCCGATCAGCACGGGCTTGGCGCCGATGCGGTCGGCCAGGCTCCCGAAGACGGGCTTGAGGAGCACTTCGGCGCCGTCGTAGAGGGCGAGCAGCCCGCCCAGGACGAGGAGGGAGGTGACGGCATCCTCGGAGAGGCCACCGAGGTTGGCGGCGATGCCGTGGGCCCCGAAGGCCGTGGTGAACCCGGCCGCGTACAGCGGCCACATCCGGGCCGCGGGAGCCGCCTGCCGGGCGGGGGTCGCGGTCATCGGGCGCCTCCCTCGTGGAGAACGGCGAAGACGCGCTCGGCGCAGTCCGCGCCAGGCGGCCACGCGGACCGGTCAGGGGCTGAGGACGCCCGTGCCGAGCAGGCCGAGGAGCAGTACGCCGACGATCACACGGTAGACGACGAAGGCGTTGAAGGAGTGCCGGGCGACGTACTTGAGCAGCCAGGCGATGGAGGCGTACGCGACGATGAAGGAGACCGCGGTCCCGACGACGAGCGGGGCGAGGCCGACGCCCGCGCCGACGGCGTCCTTGAGCTCGTAGACGCCGGCGCCTGTGAGGGCGGGAATGCCGAGGAAGAAGGAGAGGCGGGTGGCGGCGACCCGGTCGAGGTCCAGCAGGAGCGCGGTGGACATGGTGGCGCCGGAGCGGGAGAAGCCGGGGAAGAGCAGGGCGAGGATCTGCGAGCAGCCGACGAGCATCGTGTCCTTGAACGAGGTGTCGTCCTCGCCGCGCTTGTGACGGCCCATCCGGTCGGCCGCCCACATCACGCCGCTGCCGGCGATCAGCGAGCCCGCGACCACCCAAAGGGAGGCCAGCGGCCCTTCGATGAGCGGCTTGGCCGCGAGACCCACCACCACGATCGGGATGGTCGCGAAGATGATCCACCACGCGAACTCGTAGTCGTGGTGGTAGCGCTCCTCCTTGTCGGCCAGGCCGCGTCCCCAGGCGGTGACGATGCGGACGATGTCCTTGAAGAAGTACACGAGGACGGCGGCGATGGCGCCGACCTGGATGACGGCGGAGAAGCCGACCACGGAAGGGTCGTCGACCGGGATGCCCATGAGCCCCTCGGTGATCTTGAGGTGGCCGGTGGAGGAGATGGGCAGGAATTCGGTGACGCCCTCGACGATGCCGAGGACGGTGGCCTGACCGAGGCTGATGGCGCTCATCAAGGTCCTGTCTGGGGAGGGGCGGGTTACGGGTACGGGTACGGGCGTGTGGTCAGCGACCGGCGCCTGCGCGGCGCGCGGCCCGGCGGGCGTGCCGGAACTCCATGGCGAGCGACTGTAGAAGATGGTCGGGAGAACGGCAGACCCCATGGACGCGAACACGCGCGATCAGGCATCCAGGCGGCCCAATGGCGCCCGGGAGACGCAGATCCCCGCGCCGCTCCAGCAGGCCGACGGCGCCCTGACGCCCGGCGAGGCCGGGTGCGCCGCCCGCCGGGTGCGCTCGGTCCTGGACGGCCGGCCCGACCGCGAGGCCGTCCCCGCCCGCTTCGCCGGCTGCCTTCCGCTGCTGCTACGGGCCGTGGGCACCTGGTAGAGCCGCTGCGCGATCAATGAGGAGCCGCCTCCGTCGTAGTCCTCGAAACAGGCCGGGCGGGCGCCGACGTGGGCGACGCGCACCGATCCGCGCGGCGGGTGCAGGCCGCTCCGGGCCGGCCCGCGGGTAAGGCTCTCCTGCCGCGGGCGATCGCGCTCATCCTGCCTCGGTACTCGGCTCCGTCGATGCGGCCGTACAGGAGGAGGCCGGCGCACCACCGTTCGGAGGCCGCGAGAGCGGCCCGCCGTCCGCGGAGGCGTGCGAGCGGCGGGCAGCGCCGTTCCCTGGTGCCGATCAGTCGCGCGATGTCGTAGCAGACAGCGGCCGCGACGAGGGCGCCTGCCGACGTGGCCAGGAGCGCAGCCACCATGGTCATCACCGCCGCGACCGGGAACGTGCCGTCCGCGCTCTCATTGTCGCTCGCGACGGCCATCAGGCGCTGAGGGAGCCGCTCAGGAGCGGAAGCACCGGTCCCGCGGCCACCCCGAGGCCCACCGAGACGGTGGCGGCGGTATAGGCGACGCCCCGTGCCGGGAGGTCGCCGTCCGCGAGCTGGTCGCCGGGGCGTCCTGATACGGCGGGCAGGATCCAGCGCAGGTAGTAGAACAGCGAGACCACGGTGTTCACGGCGGCCAGGACGGCGAGCCAGGCGTAGCCGCCGTCGAACGCGGCGCTGAACGCCTCCAGCTTGCCGACGAAGACCGCCGTGGGCGGTGTGCCGACGAGGCCGAGCAGACAGACGACGAGGCTCGCGGCGAGCAGCGGACGCCGCCGGGCGAGGCCGCGGTAGTCGTCGATCCGGGTGGCGCGGGGGAGGGCGCAGACCACGGCGAAGGCACCCAGGTTCGTGACGGCGTAGGCGGCCAGGTAGTAGAGGAGCGCCGGTCGGGCCAGATCGGAGCGGCCGGCGACGGCGACGGGCAGGAGCAGGTAGCCGACCTGGCTGATGGTCGAGTACGCGAGGAGCCGCTTCACGTCCGTCTGGAAGAAGGCGGCGAGGTTGCCCAGGGTCATGGAGGCGGCGGCGATGACGGAGACGAGCGCCGCCCACGGCACGTCGCCGTCGGCGAGGACGGTCTCGCCGAGGCGCAGCAGGGCGGCGAGGGCGCCGATCTTCGGGACCGTGGTCAGGAAGGCGGCGACCGGGGCGGTGCTGCCCTGGATCGCGTCCGGCACCCAGAAATGGGCGGGGACGGCGCCCGCCTTGAACAGCACGCCGGCGAGCAGGCCCACGGTCCCGGCGGCGACCAGCGCCTCGGGTGCCGCCGGCAGCGCAGGCCCGAGCAGCGGGTATCCGGTGGCCCGCCCGGCCGCGTACAGCACGGTGACGCCGGCCAGCATGACGACGCCGAGCAGAGCGCCGATCACGTAGTACTTGAGGGCCGCCTCCGTGCCCAGGCCGTCCTTGCGGAATCCGGCGAGTGTGTACGCGGGGACACTTGCCAGGAGGTAGCCGGCGGCGAGCAGCAGCAGGTCCTGGGCCCCGGCCATGACGAGGGCGCCGAGGGCGGAGAGCTGGAGCAGTACGTAGAACTCGCTCTCGCGAGGGTGGGCGTGGATCGGTCCGGTGCACAGACCGATCACCAGGAGGAGGCTCCCGAGCACGACGACGCGGGAGGCGCTGGTGACCGGGTCGACGGCGAAGGCCTCGCCGAACGCGGTGAGATCCGCTCCCGCCGCGGCGACGGACGCCGCCGCGATGCCCGCCGGCGCCGCACCGCAGGCGAGGACCCCCACGGGCCACTGCCGTCGGCGCGGCAGCCAGGCGCCGAACAGCAGTCCGAGGACGGCCGAGGCGGCGAGGAGCACCTCGGGGAGGATGTCGAGCGGGTTCTCGTTCATGTCGGTCATCGGGCGAGCAGCTCCAGGACCGTGCGCGAGGCCGGCTCGATGACGTCGAGGAGGAAGCGCGGGGCGACGCCCAGGACGACGGCGAGCGCGAGGAGCGGGACGACGGCGGCGTTCTCGTGGGCTCGCAGGTCGGCGAACGCACGAGGGGTGCCGGGCGCGTCGGGGAGGCGCAGCGGGCCCATGAGGAGCTGCCCCAGGGCGCGCAGGAACAGGCCGGCCGTGAGGAGGATGCCGAGTACGGACAGGGCGGTGGCCAGCGGTCTCGGTCCGAGGGCGCCGGTGAAGATCTGGAACTCCGCGATGAACCCGGAGAAGCCGGGGAGCCCGAGGGAGGCGAAGGCGGCCACACCCGTCAGTGCCGCGAACACGGGCGCGGGCCCGGCCAGGCCGCCGTACGCACCCATGTCGTAGCTCCGCGCGCGGTCGTGGAGAACCCCGGCGAGGAGGAACAGCGCGCCCGTGACGAGGCCGTGGCTGACCATCTGGGTGACCGCCCCGGTGAGGGCGAGCGAGCCCGCCTGCGCCGAGGTGCCGGTGGTCGCGGCGGCGGCGCCGACGGCCAGGACGATGTAGCCCATGTGGTTGACCGAGGTGTACGCGACCATGCGCTTGAAGTCCGTCTGGGCGAGCGCCACCAGGGCGCCGTGGAGGACGGAGACGACACCGACGACGACGAGGACGACGGCGTAGCGCCGCCAGGCGTCCGGCAGCAGCGGCATGGCGACGCGCAGGAACCCGTACGTCCCCATCTTCAGGAGCACGCCGGCGAGGATGGCCGATCCGGCCGCCGGGGCTTCGGTGTGGGCCGGAGGCAGCCAGGTGTGGAACGGGACGGTGGGCGTCTTGACCGCGAGCCCGACGCCGATCGCGAGCAGCACGAGACCGGCGTAGGTGCCCCGGCCCGCCAGGGGGTCCTGCCGGGTCAGGTCCACGATGTCGAAGGTGTGCGGGGTGGCGGCGAGGTACAGGCCGATGAAGCCGAGCAGCAGCGCGAGCGAGCCGATGAAGGTGTAGAGGAAGAACTTCAGCGCGGCCCGCTCGGCGTCACCGTGCCCCCAGCCCGCGATGACGAAGTACATCGCCACGATCGACAGGTCGAAGAAGACGAAGAACAGGATCAGGTCGAGGGAGACGAACAGCCCCAGGCAGGTGGTCTGGAGGAAGAGGAAGAGCGCGGCGAACTCACGGAACCGGCGCCGCTCGCGCAGCGCGTACACGGCGCAGGCCAGGAACAGGACGCAGGTGAGGGCGAGGAGGGGAAGGGACAGGCCGTCGACGCCGATGTGGTAGCCGACCCCGGCGTTCGGGATCCAGCGGGCCCGCACCTCGTACTGTGTGCCGCCGCCCGTCTCGTACCCGGCCCACACGGCGATGACGAGCCCGAGCTCGACGGCCGCCGTGGCGCCCCAGAGCGCGCGCACGGCCCGTACCGGGGTGCGCGCGGGCAGGGCCAGGAGCAGCAGGGCGACCGCGGTCGGGGCGAAGACGAGGGCGGTGAGCAAGGGCTACCTCACGAGGACGAGCACGACGGCGATGACGGAGAAGGCGGCCACGGCCTGGGCGAGGTACTGGTGCAGCTGCCCGGTCTGCGGTCGGCGGGCCCACCGGCCCAGGCGCCGTGTCGCCGTGGCGAGACCGTCGACCGCTCCGTCGACCGCCCCTTCGACGAACCGGTTCGTCCACCGGGCCAGGCCCAGGGCACCCGCCGCCGAAGCGTCCACGGAGCGGTCCAGGACCCGGTCGTCGAACCCGGCGGCAGCGCGGGCCAGACCGAGGGTGGGGGAGACGAGGAGGACGTGGGCGACGCGTTCCAGTCGCAGCCACTCACGGCACAGCCGCCGCGTCCAGGACGGTACGGGAGTCCGTCCGCCCCGGGGCCGGGCCCAGGACAGGGCCGCGGCCACGAGCGCGATCACGCCCGAGACGGCGAACTCCCAGGCATGAGGATCGGGTTGTGGTCCCAGGCCGAGAGAGTCGGTGAGCGCGTCCCGCGCCGGCGGAAACGCCAGGGGCGTGAGCGCGACGCAGGCGAGGGCGAGCAGCGCGAGCGGCGGGACGGCGCCGACGGGGATCCGGCGCCCCTGATCCGCCGCCGGCACCGTCGGGCGCCACACGTACCAGAGGATCTTGACGCTGTAGACGGCCGACAGGACGGCCGCGGCCAGCCCCACCGCGTACAGCCCGGCACCGTGCTCCAGCACCCCGGCGAGCAGGACGTCCTTCGCCGCCCACAGGGAGAGCGGCGGAAGCCCGGCGAGCGACAGGGCGCCCACCGTGCAGATCACGCCGACCGACCGCCGGGAGCGGGCCACCCCGCGCAGCTCGGTCAGCCGCTGTGTTCCCCAGGACGTCAGCCACGCACCCGCGACCAGGAACAGCAGGCTCTTCGCGGCGGCATGGGCCGTCAGCTGCAGCACCCCGCCGGTGCTCGCGCCCACGCCGGCGGCGAGCACCATGAAGCCGATCTGGGCGCAGGTCGACGCGGCGAGCAGCTGTTTGAGCTCGGTCTGGGCCACGGCGACGAGCCCGAGGGCGACCGCGGTCACCCCTCCCACCCACGCGGCCGTGTCCGCGCCCCAGCCCGAGGCGTCGAGCAGCGTGCCGGTCCGGAGCAACAGGTACGCGCCGGCGACGACCATGGCCGCCGAGTGCAGCAGCGCGGACACCGGACTCGGACCTTGCATCGCCCTCGACAGCCAGAAACTGAAAGGGAGCTGCGCGGACTTGCCGAACGCCGCCACCAGGATCCCCGCCGTGACGAACGACAGCCACGGCTCACCCGTGTCGTCGAGCGCGTCGAGGGACAGGGGACCCGGCGCGGCGGCGAGAGCCGCGCCGGCGGCGAGGTAGAGGCCGAGGTCCGCGGTACGGGTGACGAGGAAGGCGGTCCCGGCCGCGGCCGTACGAGCGGGCTCGCGCCACCGGTAACCGATCAGGGCCCACGAGGTGGCGCCCATGACCTCCCAGCCCATGAGGAGGGTGGGCAGGGTCGTCGCGGTCACGGTGACGAGCATGCTGCCGGCGAACAGCAGCATCAGTCCGAAGAACCGGGCCCGCGCCTCGTCGGCGGCGAGAACCGCCGTGCTGAACAGCAGGACGGCGAGCGTGACGGCCGTGACGGTCACGACGAGCACCCCGGAGAGACCGTCCACCCCGAGCCGGAAGGGAAGCCCGTCGAGCAGCGGCGCCTCGACCGCCGGGTGCCGCAGGGCGGCCGTGACGGCGAGGCCGAGGGACGCGACCGCCACCGTCACCGCTGCCACGGGCGCCCAACGGTCCACCGTCCGCCCGGCCGCGAGCAGCAGCGCCCCGCACGTCACGGGCAGGGCGACCAGCGCCCACAGCACCGGGCTCATTCCCTCAGCTCCGCCGCCATGTCGGTCATGTCGACCTCGCGGGACCGGAACAGCGCGGTGACCACGGCGAATCCGATCGCCATCTCCACCGCCATGGCCGTGATGGCGACGACGATCAGGACCTGCCCGTCGGCCGTGGCCGGGGCGACGTAGTGCCAGACCGTGCCGGCGGCGAGGATCACCCCGCCCAGCATCAGCTCCAGGCCCATCATCAGCATCACGATCGACTGCTGCGTCAGCGCGCCGAACAGCCCGATGCAGAACAAGGCGGCGGAGAGGATCAGGAACGCCTCCGGGTTCACCGGCCCACCCCGCCCCGCACCGGGTCGTCGGGCCGGGTGGCCCGGAGGTCGTCGCCGTAGCGGTCGTACCGGCCGCGGCGGGTCGCGAGTACGACGGTGGCGACGATCGTCGCGAACAGGGCCATGCCCAGCGTCGTCATGGTGAGCATCTGCGGCCCCATCAGGGACATCCCGAGGTCCAGGGTCGGGTCGGCGGGAGCCCGGCCGCGCCGGCGGGGCCACGGCGCCAGCAGGATTCCGGTGACGAGGAGCACGAACGACAGGGCGCAGACGGCCGCCGCCCCGTGCTTGTTGTGCATCATCGTCATGGGCACGAGACCGGCCGGGTTCATCATGAACATGATCATGAACACCGCCATGATGGCCATCTCGATCGTCATCATCAGGACGGTGACGATCCCCAGGTAGTCGAGCCCGAGCACGAGCAGCTCCCCGCCCACGCACAACAACGCGGTGAGCAGCGAGAACGTCGCACGCGCCATGGAGTCGAAGCGGAACACCATCACGCCGCCCGCCACCGCCGGCACGGCCAGGATCCAGAACGCCGCGGTCGTCATCGCCCGAGCACCACCACGGCCACCACCAGGGCCTGCGCCACAGCGAGAGGCGTCAGCACCACCCACGCCAGCTCCACGTAACGCTCCATCCGAATGGTCGGAACCCTCCGCCGTACCCACACGAGGAGTCCCAGGACCGCGGCGGTCTTCAGCACGGTCCACGCCCAGGCCGGAAAGAACGGGCCGTGTCCGCCACCGAGGAACAGGGGTACGGAGAAGGCGGCGGCCACCACGAGCATCAGCCACCGTCCGCCGAGGAACAGCAACCGGTCCACACCGGCGAGCTCGCCCGCCGCCCCGCCGGCCACGTCGGTCCCGACGGGCTGGTCGAACGGCCCCCAGAAAGCCATGGCCAGCGCGCTCAGGAGGTAGATGCCGAAGGCGACCGGCATCCAGACGGCGAACCACAGTCCCGCCTGGGCGTCGACGACCGCGCCCACGCGCAGCGACTCGGCGCCGAGCGCGGCCGTGGTGACGGCCAGCATGTGCGGGAGCTCGTACGCGAGGCCCTGAGCGAGGAAGCGGTAACCACCGATCAGTGACAGCGTGGAGTTCGGCCCCCAGCCCGTCAGCCACACCGCCGCCCAGGCCAGGGCCTCCATGGCGTTGAACCAGACGATCCCGTCGGCGAGATCGGACACGGAGCGGAAGCCGAGCGGAAGGACGGCCGCGGCGAGTACGGCCGCGACCGGAAGGAGCGTCGTCCCCACCCGTACGAGCGGGACGTCGGCCTCCCGCGTCACCCGGCGCTGCTGCACCAGCAGCCGCAGCACCGCGCGGACCGGGCCGGCGGACCGGGCATCCGCGCTCGCCGCGGCCCACGCCACGAGCGCCAGGACGACGGGCAGCGCGGCGACCGCCCGGAGCGGCGCCGCCTCAGCCACGCGCCTGCCCGCTGTGCGCGTGCCGCGGTGCCAGCTCGTCGAGGTCGGGGTCCAGGCTCGCCACGACGAGCCGCGCGCAGGCGAATTCGGTGCCTTCGAGGAGCGCGGGCAGCACGTCGACGAGTGCCCGCGAGGCCGGAGCCCCCGTGTCGACGCGCCCCCGGGGGCCGTTCAGCGCGTGGGCGTCGAGCGGGGAACGGTCGTCGCAGGCGTCGACGGCACGGTCGATCTCCTCCAGCCAGACGACGAGGCGGCTGTACGCGTCGCCGTCCGCGAGCAGCGCTGGCCCGGTGACCCCGTACCGGCGCGCCTGCGCGGAGGGCAGCGGGCCCACCCCGGAGACGAGCCGGCGCAGTGTCCACGACGTGCGCACCCGGCGGGTCAACGGGCGCAGACGGGACCGGAGATCGACGGCGGACGCACCGCCGAGCACCCGGTCGCGCGCCCGACGAGCCGTGGCCGCCGGATCGCGCCAGCCGGCCACGGCGAGAAACCTGCCGACGCTGTCCAGGTGGGCCGCGCACCGCCGACGGGCGGCTTCGCCGACCGTCACCGGTGCGCCGGTCGCCGCCCTGAGCCACGGCTCGCTCCAGAAGGCAGGTCGGTACGAGTGCGGAGGGAGCAGCGGTTCGACGGCGGCGCGCTGCACGACGTCCCCCTGGAGCTCGGTGTGCACGACGAGCCCGGCGGGCCAGTCCGGCAACACCGGCCCCAGGGGCACGTGCAGCCGGTCGAGCCGCAATCCGTCCCGGTCGTCGGCCCGTTCGGCCATCGGAAGCCCGGCGACCACGCCGCCCATGTGGTGGCCGTGGTGATCGTGGTCCATACCGCCGGCGTGGGGGCCGGCGTGGTCCTGGTGTGCGTCGTGACCGTGGCCGTCGTGCTCGCCGGACCCGTGGCCGTCGTGCTCGCGGGGTCCGGGGCCGTTGTGCTCGCCGGACCCGTGGCCGTCGTGCTCGTGGGGCCCGGGGTCGGTGTGGCCGTCGTGGTCGCCGTGGTGTGGAGGGGGCTCGCCGTGCGAGTCGTGCCGCTCGTGAGGCGCGTGGTGCTCGTGCCCGGCGGACTCCGGCCGCTCCCGGCCCTGTGCACCGGTCCCGTCGAGGAGCACCGAGCGTCCGTGCTCCAGAGCGTGCGCCGCGTGTTCGGGACCCGTCACGCTCACACGCGCTTTCGGTGCCGGTACGCCGTTCCACACGCGCTCCGCCCAGTCGTCCTCCCCGGCCCGTGCGGGGGCACCCGCGAAGGCCACCAGATCGGCCGTTGCCGGTCCGGATGCCTGCGGCCAACGCCGGCGAGCGAGTTCGGCCTCGACGGCGAGGCGCTCGCGCGTCGCACCGACGGCGGTCACGAGCAGAACGGCCGGGCGGTCCAGGGCCACCCTGCCGAGGCGATTCCTCAGGTCCACCGGAACGCCCCCTCGCGCCAGGCGTAACCGACACCGGCGAGCAGGATGCCCAGGAAGAGGAACATCTCGACGACGGCCGAGGTGCCGACCTCCGGGACGACCTTCGTCCACGGGTACATGAAGAGCATCTCCATGTCGAACGCGAGGAAGACCATCGTCACGGGGTACCAGCGCACGTGGAAGCGCGAGACCGGGTGCTCCCGGGGCTCGAACCCTCCGCTGAAGGGCCCGGTGACCAACGGCTCACGGACGGCGCGCACGGCGACCCCGATGCCATGGAGCAGAAGGACGCCGGCGACGACGACCGCGAGCAGTACGGCGACCGGTTCCCAGGCGGTGGATTGCACGTGGTCCCTTCCCGGCGCCCAGCCCGTCGCAGGCCGCCCTCGGCAGGCAGCATGTCAGCGGAGAAGTCGGGACAAAAGGAGCAACACGGTGAATGTCGCTTCGGGGAGGGGGTTCCCGGCCGCGAGCGTGTCCGGTCCGGGGCGGCTCGCTCCGGCGACGAGCGGAACGACCGGCACGAGGGGCTGGCCAGGCGGCGGGACGCGGCCGCACCGGAATGCCGGTGCGGCCGCGTCCCGTCCTCGCGTCGCTCCTCATCGGCCTCCGGCGATCCTCGACCGGACCTTGTCGCGGGCGTCGGCGGGGTCATCGGCGAGCAGGGCCAGCTCGGCGAGTTCGCGGCACTCCGCGAGGGTGTGAGCGGCCAGTGCCGCCCGTACCTCGGGGAGCGAGGCGGGTGCGGCCGACAGGCTGGTGATCCCGAGGCCGACCAGCACCAGGGCGAGTGCGGGGTCGGCGGCCGCCTCCCCGCACACGCCGATCGGACGGCCGTGCTCGGCCGCGGACCGGGCGGCGGCGGCGACCAGCGTGAGCAGGGCCGGCTGCCAGGGGTCGGTCAGCTCGGCGAGGGAGCCGAGCGTGCGGTCGGCCGCGAAGGCGTACTGGGCCAGGTCGTTGGTGCCGATGCTGAAGAAGTCGCAGACCTCGGCCAGCCGGTCGGTCCGCAGGGCGGCTGCCGGGACCTCGATCATCGCGCCGGCCAGTGGCAGGCCGTGCGCGCGCACCAGGGCGGCGAACTCGGCGGCCTCGCGCGGGACCGACACCATCGGGGCCATCACCCAGACCTGGGCGGTCGCGGCCTCGGCGGCTTCGGCGATGGCGGCGAGCTGGGTCGCCAGGAGCCGGGGGTCGCGGGCAGCGGTCCGCAGACCGCGGACGCCCAGGGCCGGGTTCTCCTCGTCGGCGACCGTGACGAAGGGCAGCGGTTTGTCCGCGCCCGCGTCGAGCGTGCGGACGACCACCCGGCGGCCCGCGAAGGCAGTGAAGACCCGCCGGTAGGCGGCGGCCTGTTCGGCGAGGTCGGGAGCCTCGGCACGGTCCAGGAAGAGGAACTCGGTGCGGAACAGGCCCACGCCCTCCGCGTCGGCCGCGGCCGCGCCGGCCAGCTCGTGCGGCGCACCGAGGTTGACCAGGAGCGCGACCGGATGGCCGTCCGCCGTCCGGCCCGGCCCCCGGACACCGGCCGACAGCTCGCGGCGGCGGAGCTCCCGCTCGGCGGCCCGCGCGAGCGTCTCCGGGCTCGGGTCGGGCTCGACCACGCCGTCGGCGCCGTGCACCAGGACCTGTCGGCCGTCCTCGAGCTCCGTGGCACCGGCGCAGCCGACCACGGCGGGCACGCCGAGCGCCTTGGCGAGGATGGCCGTGTGGCTGGTCGGCCCGCCGCGGACGGTGACCACGGCCAGCACCCGGGCGGGGTCGAGCAGCGCCGTGTCGGCGGGTGCCAGGTCCTCGGCGACGAGGACGTACGGGTGTCCCGGGTCGGGCAGGCCGGGCACGGGCAGGCCGAGCAGGTGCGCCACCGCGCGGTCGCGCAGGTCGTCCAGGTCGGCGGCGCGTTCCGCGAAGTGACCGCCGGCGGCGACCAGCGCGGTGCGGAATCCCTCAAAGGCGGCGGCGAGCGCGTGGGCGCCGTCGGTCCCCCGCCCGGTCAGGGCGGCCGCCTCGTCAGCGAGGACCGGGTCGGCGGCCATCATGGCCTGCGCGGCGAGTACCTCGGAGCCGGGGCCGCTCACGCGGGCGGCGCGCTCCTCCAGGTCGGCGACGACCGCGCCGAGGGCGGCGTGGACCGCCGCCGCCTCCGCCGCCGGGTCGGCGACGGGCCTCGGGGCGGGCAGCACGGGTACGGGCGCCATCCGTGCGACCGGGCCCGCCGCGCTGCCGGTCCCGACGCCGATCCCGCGGATCGGACCGCTCATGCCGCTGCGTCGAGGTCGGAGGCGAGCAGGTCGGCGAGCGCCTTCAGCGAGTCCTGGGCCTGGTCGCCGGTCGCGGTGAGCTCCAGGGCCTCGCCGCAGCCGGCGGCGAGGGCGAGGACGGAGAGCAGGCTGCGGGCGTCGACCGGGGCCTGGCCCGGGCGGCCGACGGTGACCTTGACCGGCTGGCGGGCGGCGGCCTGGACGAACAGCGAGGCCGGGCGGGCGTGCAAGCCGCTCCGGGAGCCGACGGTGACCTGGATCGAGTGCATGGGAGGTCCTTGGAGGAGAACGGAGGAGACGAGCGCCGACCCGGGTGGGATCCGGGTCGACGGGGGGTGGGCCACTGTGATCGGAACCCGGTCTCCGCAGTACGGGGGCGGTGGCGGAGGACCGGGCAGACCGTGGTTTCACGCCCGTTAGAGCGGTGTTTCGATTGGTTCTACGTCCGATTGGCGAGCGCTGTCAACACATTCGGGCAAACCCAAAGATGAGCCCATGCCCCTGCGACCTCTTGCTTTTTCGGCTGGAGCGCGTATGGTCGGCCTGAATCAAGCGTGAACAGACATGAAACGGACCTGATCCCACATGTACGCACCCGAGCGGCAGCAAGAGATCCTCCGCCTCGCCCAGGAGCAGGGCAGGGTGGACGTGCCGACACTGGCCGAGGACTTCGGCGTCACGCAGGAGACCATCCGGCGTGACCTGAGCGCCCTCGACCGGGCAGGTCTGCTGCGCCGGGTGCACGGCGGCGCGCTGCCCGCCGGCGCGCTGCACCTGGAGCCCGGTCTGGCCGAACGGGACTCCACGGCCGCGGCCGAGAAGGAACGCATCGCCAAGGCGGCCCTCGACCTGCTGCCCACAGAGGGCAGCGTGATCCTCGACGCCGGGACGACCGTCTCCCGGCTGGCCGGCCTGCTGCCCGCCGACTGCACGCTCACCGTCGTCACCAACGCGCTCCCGGTCGCCGCCCGGCTGGCCGACCGCCCCGGGCTCACCCTCCACCTGGTGGGCGGCCGGCTGCGCCACCGCACCCAGGCCGCCGTCGACGCGTGGGCACTGCGTGACCTGGCGGACATCCACGCGGACGTCGCGGTGGTCGCCACCAACGGCTTCTCCCCGGAAGGCGACCTCTCGACGCCGGACCTCGCCGAGGCGGCCGTCAAACGGGCCATGCTCACCGGCGCCCGGCGGGTCGTCCTGGTGGCCGACTCCTCCAAGTACGGCGCCCGCCACTTCGCCCGCTTCGGCTCGCTGGACCAGGTGGACGTGCTGATCACGGACACCGGGCTGACGGACGAGCAGGCCGCCGAGATCGAGAACCACGGACCGGAAGTCATCCGCGCATGATCGTCACCATCACTCCGAACCCCAGCCTCGACCGCACCTACGAACTGGGAACCCTCGTCCCGGGCGAGGTCAACCGGGCCTCGCACGACCGGCTCGACCCGGGCGGCAAGGGCGTCAACGTCTCCCGCGCGCTCACGGCCGCCGGCCACCGCACCAGCGCGGTCCTCCCGCTGGGCGGCCTCTCCGGGCAACTGCTCGCCGACCTGTTGCGCCGCCAGGGCATCGACGTCGCGGCGGTCACGATCTCGGGCGACACCCGGATCAACGTCTCGATCGCCGAGGACGGCGGCAGCCTCACGAAGATCAACGCCATGGGCCCCGAGCTCAGCGCCGCCGAGTCGGCCGCACTGCTCGCGCTCGTCCGCGACGCCCAGAAGACCGGACAGGGCACCGGGAGCGACGTGGCCTGGCTGGCCTGCTGCGGCAGCCTGCCGCGCGGCCTCGCACCCGAGTGGTACGCGGAGGTGGTCGCCCAGGTGCACTCGGGTGGCGCCCGGATCGCCCTCGACACCTCCGGTCCCGCGCTCCTTGCCGCGCTCTCGGCCCGCCCCGACGTGGTCAAGCCCAACCGGGAGGAACTCGCGGAGGCCGTGGGCCGCCCGGTCCGCACCGTCGGCGACGCCGTCGACGCGGCCGGGGAGCTGCGCGAGCGCGGCGCCCAGCAGGTCCTCGCCAGCCTCGGTGCGGACGGGATGCTGCTCGTCGCCGAGGAGGGAAGCTGGTACGGCAGCGCGCCGGTCGCCGCCGTCCGCAGCGACGTGGGGGCGGGCGACGCCTCGCTCGCGGGCTTCCTCGGCGCCGGCGGCACCGGCCCCGAGGCCCTCGTGGCGGCCCTGGCGCACGGCGCCGCCGCCGTACAACTGCCGGGGAGCGTCATGCCGACCCCGGCCGACCTGGACCCGGCCGCAGTGGTCGTGACGGCGGACCTCCCGCTCGACCGACCGCTCCGCGGTTGAGAACGGCCTCCTGAAGGCGGCGTCTTCCGCCGGAGGCAGCACGCCCGACCGTGTGGGACGGAAGGGCACCGATTCCCGGGGGCAAGGGACACTGTCAGGAACCAGTCGAAGGATCGACACGATGAGCGACACGATGAGCGAGACCAGCGGGCTGATCACCCCCGCACTCGTCGATCTCTACCTCGCCCCCGAGGACAAGAACGAAGCCCTCCGCGTCCTCGCCCAGCGGCTGGTCGCCGAGGGCCGGGTCACCGACCTCGACGGCTTCCTCGCCGACGTCGCCGCCCGCGAGGCCCAGGCCCCGACCGGGATGGGCGACGGGATCGGCATCCCGCACTGCCGATCACCCCACGTCACACGGCCGAGCCTCGCCTTCGGCCGCAGTTCCGGGGGCGTCGACTTCGACGCCCCGGACGGGCGGCCCGCCGACCTCATCTTCATGATCGCGGCACCGGCCGGTGCGGACGACACCCATCTGCAGATCCTCGCCGCGCTGGCCCGCCGCCTCATGGACCCCGCTTTCACCGGCGCCCTGCGCGACGCCGAGAGCCCGAGCGAGGTCGCGGCGCGGATCAACGGCGAGGAGGCGCCGACCGCGGCTCCCGAGACGGCCGCCGCTACGGAGACGGCCGTGGCTCCCGAGACGGCCGCCGCTACGGAGACGGCCGTCGCCGACGGCGGGCTTCGGTTCGTCGCGGTGACCTCCTGCCCGACCGGCATCGCCCACACCTACATGGCCGCCAAGGCCCTGGAACTGGCCGCCGCCCGGGCGGGCGCGCGGATCCAGGTCGAGACCCAGGGGTCGGCCGGGACGACGCCGCTCGACCCCGAGGCGATCGCGGCAGCCGACGCGGTGATCTTCGCCCATGACGTGGAGGTTCGGGACCGGGCCCGCTTCGCCGGCAAGCCGACCGTGGACGTGGGCGTCAAGGCCGCGGTCAACCGCGCCGACGACCTGATCGCGCAGGCCGCCGGGCTGGTCGCCGACGCCGGCGGCGGCGCACGTCCCGCCACCGCCCCGGTCGCCGCGCCGAGCGCACCTGCGGGCGAGCACTGGGCGCAGCGGCTGCGCACGTACCTGATGACGGGCGTCAGCTACATGATCCCGTTCGTCGCGGCCGGGGGTCTGCTGATCGCGCTCGCCTTCGCGATAGGCGGCTACCAGATCGCCTCCGCGCCGTCCGTGCTCGGGCACTTCGACTGGACCTCCTCGCACAGCTGGGCGGCGATGCTGTTCCAGACCGGCAAGACCTCCTTCGGCTTCCTGGTCCCGGTCCTCTCCGGGTACGTCGCCTGGGCGATCGCGGACCGGGCGGCACTGGCCGCCGGCATCGCCGGCGGTGCCGTCTCGGTGGCGGTCGGCGCGGGCTTCCTCGGCGGCATCGTGTCGGGCCTGGCCGCGGGCTTCCTGGTGCTGTGGATGATCCGCTGGAACGTGCCCCGGGCGATCAGGGGCATCATGCCGGTCGTGGTGATCCCTCTGCTGTCGGTGGCCGCGGTCGGCTTCCTCATGTTCGTGGTGGTCGGCTCGCCGATCGCCACGGCGATGAACGGCCTGACCGACTGGCTGAACGGCCTCTCCGGTTCCAATGCGATCCTGCTCGGCGTGCTGCTCGGCGCGATGATGGCCTTCGACATGGGCGGTCCGCTCAACAAGGTCGCCTACACCTTCGCGGCCGGTGTGCTCACCACCGCGGGTGCCGCCCCGGACGCCGGCAGCCTCAAGGTGATGGCCGCCGTGATGGCCGCCGGCATGACTCCGCCGCTGGGCCTGGCCCTTGCGACCGTCGTCCGGCGCAGGCTGTTCACCCCCGAGGAGCGGGAGAACGGGAAGGCCGCCTGGGTGCTCGGCGCCTCGTTCATCACCGAAGGCGCGATCCCGTTCGCGGCGGCCGACCCGCTGCGGGTCATCCCGGCGAGCATCGCCGGCAGCATGACCGCCGGGGGCCTGGTGATGGCCTTCGGCTCCACCCTGCGTGCCCCGCACGGCGGCATCTGGGTGCTCCCGCTGATCGGCAGCCCGTTCCTCTACCTGGTCGCGGTGGCGGCGGGCACGGTGGTCACCACGGCGTCGGTGGTGCTGCTCAAGGGGATGCGGAAGTCCGCCGCCCCGGCGGCCTCCGCCTCCTCCGTCGCAGGGAAGCAGCCGGCCGCCGTCTGACCCGGCTGCTCGCGGGGTGCGTCCGGGACGATCTGGCAGGCCGGAGTCCGGACAGGCCCCAGGGGCGCCCGCTCGTCCGAGCGGGCGCCCCGCAGGTTCAGGAGCCGGCCCGGCGCTTGTCGTGGACGTCGAAGCCGACGGCCGGGAGCAGCAGGACGTCGTAGCCGTGTTCGCGGGCCGCGACGGTGACCGCGATGGCGATCTCCATCATGGTGGGCACGTGCACCTGGGGGTGGAGCGGCCACCAGGGCGATGATGTGCGAGCGCTTGCCGGCCAGGGCCCGGGCACCCGCGTCGGGGTGGTGGCCGAGGTCCGCGATGGCCTGCTCGATGTCGTGACGATCAGCGGCATCAGGACGAAGCGGTGCCCGAGCGACCGGGGCCGGGAGAGGCCGTTTGACGGCCCCGGGGTGGAGTGGTCGTTCCCGTCCGCAGGGCTGACGGTGAGCTCGACCCCGAGTGCCTTGTTCATCGCCTGGTAGGAGTTTCCGGCCGGGGGTCGGTGCCCCACAGCGGCGTGACCGCCGTGTAGCCGCCGCCCTTGCCCGGGACGCCGGAGACGCCGGCGGGCGGGAGGCCGGGTAGGAGAGGTGGGCGGGGTCGGTCACGGCGTCGGCGCCGCCCCGCGCGGAGGCTGTGTCCGGCTTGACCGCGCTGCCGTTCGGCACGTGGGCCGGCAGGGCGGCCTTGCGCCCGCCCTGGAGTTCACGCCGGCCTTCGTGCCGGGCCGCCGCCGCAGGCGGACGGCGCGGGTGCCGTCGCGGCGGCACCCGCGACCGTGGCGGCAGTGGTCGGAAAGCTCCTGCGGTTCAACCCGGATCTCATGGTGGTGCGGCCCTCTCCGTCGAAGCCTGAAAGGGGCGAAGTGCTTGGATTTTTCGGCGACACTAACGACGCGTTTCTAATTTGGCAAGAGCCTGAACAAATTCAGAATCCTTTGTTTCCCGGGGAGTTGACACGTCGATGGGGGCGTGTCAGCGTCGAGGCGCTTCGATGTGCGACCACCGAGCCCAGCCCGCCCGAGGGGTGTTCCACGTGAGTTCCGTGTCCGGGTCCGCAGCCGGCCTGCCCGGTTTCCGCAATCCCACCCTTTCCCTGCGCAAGCGTCTCGACGATCTGCTCCACCGACTCACGCTCGACGAACGGCCCGCGACGCCGCACCAGTACGCGCCGGCCTCCGTGCTGCTCGGCGAGGCCGAGCCCACCGGCCGCCTGCCGCAGACCTGGTACCGGGACGACGACCCGCTGCCCGCCCCGCTCGGCTACGACGCCATCGAGGCGGGCTGGACCTGCCGGTATCACCGGACCGCCCCCCTCCACCCCCTCGGGCACGGGCTGTCCCGCACCGACTTCGCCCACCGCGACCTGCTCCTGTCGCACCCCTCGGTCGGCCAGGACGGCACGGCCGACGTCGAGGCGACGGTGGCCGACAGCGGCCCGCGACCCGGCACCGAAGCGGTCTCCAGGTCTACGTCCGCGCCCTGGAAGCCCGCTACGAGGCGCCCCGGCTGCGCCTGGCCGGCTTCCGCAAGTTCCGGCGGGAGCCGGGGGAGAGCCGCGAGCCGGCCTTCCGGCTGCCGGCCGGGCAGTCGGCCCACCGGGACGTCGCCGCCGGAGCCTCCCCCGTCGATCCCGGACGCTACGAGGTGATCGTCGCCCGCAGCGCCGGCCACCCGGTCCTCGCGGCACCGCTCACCGTGCCCGGTGCGGCCGCCGCGCCCCGCACGGGCGTCGGACGCCGGATCCCGGCCGCCGACTTCGAAGACCACGAGGGCGTCGCCGTCGTCGACGCCACCCGTTCCGACGGCGACGCGGTCGCGCCCACCGACCCCGCACGGCCCGCGACGCTCCTCTTCCGCGAGACCGACCTCTCCGGCGCCTCCGCGATCGAGGTCGAGGCCGCCCGCGAGGCCG
>NZ_MWIG01000309.1:0-10893 GCF_002156145.1 Streptomyces sp. NRRL B-24572
CTCCGAGCAGGTCGGCGGCGTCATGATGGTCGACGGCATCCGCGCGCTCGCCGCCGACCCGGCCACCGACGTCATCGTCCTCGTCTCCAAGCCGCCGGCCGCCTCCGTCGAGAAGAAGGTCCTCGCCGAGGTCGCCGCCGCGGGCAAGCCGGTCGTCGTCTGGTTCATCGACGGCTCCGAGGAGGCGGTCACCGCCGCCGGCGGCCACTTCGCCGCCGGCAGCCTCCAGGCCGCCCGCAAGGCCGTCGAGCTCGCCGGCGTCGAGGGTTCCGCCGTCGAGGAGTTCGATGCCGAGGCCGCCGCCGACGCCGTCGTCTCCCGCCTGGCCGAGGGCCAGAAGTACGTACGCGGCCTGTTCTGCGGCGGCACCCTCTGCGACGAGACCATGTACGCCGTGCGCGACGCCGGGCTCGACGTCTGGTCCAACATCCAGAAGAACGCCGGCTTCCGTCTCCCGGCCGGCTCCGCCTCGCGCGGCCACACCTTCCTCGACTTCGGCGACGACGACTTCACCAACGGCCGTCCGCACCCGATGATCGACCCGGCCCTGCGCATCGAGCGCATCGTCGAGGAGGCCAAGGACCCCGAGGTCGCCGCGATCGTCATGGACTTCGTCCTCGGCTTCGGCTCCCACGAGGACCCGGTCGGCACCACCCTCCCCGCCATCGAGGAGGCCCGGCGCATCGCCGAGGACGCCGGTCGTCACCTGGAGATCGTCGCCTACGTCCTCGGCACCGACCTGGACGCCCCCTCCGTCGCCGCCCAGAGCGCCGCCCTGCGCGCGGCCGGCGTCACCGTCACCCTCAGCTCCACCGAGACGGGCCGGTTCGCCCGTGAGATCGCGAAGAAGGCACAGGCATGAGCACCGAGAACACCGAACTCACCCCGGCCGCACGGCTGTTCGCTTCCGACCTGAGCGTCGTCAACGTCGGCCTCGCCATGTTCGACGCCGACATCGCGGCCCAGGACGCCAAGGTCTCCACCCTGGACTGGACCCCGCCCGGCGGCGGCCACCCGGAGGCCGCCCGCGCCCTCGACGCCCTTGAGCGCCCCGAGCTCGCCGCCCGGATCGAGGCCGCCAACGCCGAGGCCGTCGAGCGCATCACGGCCGCCCGCCCGATGCTGATCGGCTTCGACCGCGCCCTCGACGTCGTCCCCGGCATGACCCCGACCACGATCCTCCACTCGGGCCCGCCCATCGCCTGGGAGGACATGAACGGCCCGATGAAGGGCGCCGTCACCGGCGCGATCGTCTTCGAGGGCCTGGCGAAGGACCTGGACGAGGCCGCCGAGGTCGCCGCCTCCGGCCGGATCACCTTCAAGCCGTGTCACGAGGCGGACTCGGTCGGCTCGATGGCCGGCGTCACCTCCGCCTCGATGTACGTGCACATCGTGAAGAACGAGACGCACGGCAACGTCGCGTACACCAACCTGTCCGAGCAGATGGCGAAGATCCTGCGGATGGGTGCCAACGACCAGAGCGTCATCGACCGCCTGGTCTGGATGCGGGACGTCTTCGGCCCGATGCTCAAGGAGGCCGTCGAGTTCACCGGCCCCGTCGACCTGCGTCTGCTGCTGTCGCAGGCCCTCCACATGGGCGACGAGTGCCACAACCGCAACGGCGCCGGCACCCTGCTGCTCTTCCAGGCGCTCGCGCCGGGCCTGCTCCGGTCGTCCTTCACGACCGAGCAGAAGAAGGAGGTCTTCGACTTCGTCGCGTCCTCCGACTACTTCTCGGGGCCGACGTGGATGGCGATGGCCAAGGCCGCGCTCGACGCCGCCAACGGCGTGGCGGACTCCACGATCGTCACCACGATGGCCCGCAACGGCGTCGAGTTCGGCATCCGCGTCGCCGGCCTGCCCGGACGGTGGTTCACCGGTCCCGCGCAGAGGGTGATCGGCCCGATGTTCGCCGGGTACAAGCCGGAGGACTCCGGCCTCGACATCGGCGACAGCGCGATCACCGAGACGTACGGCTTCGGCGGCTTCGCGATGTCGGCGGCGCCCGCCATCGTCGCGCTCGTCGGCGGCACCGTGGCCGAGGCCATGGGCTACACCCGCGACATGGGCGAGATCACCACGGCGCAGAACCCCAACGTCACGATCCCGGCCCTCGACTTCCAGGGCCTGCCCACCGGCATCGACGTCCGCAAGGTCCTCGACACCGGGATCCTGCCGATCATCAACACGGCCATCGCCCACAAGGACGCCGGCATCGGAATGATCGGCGCCGGCATCACCCACCCGCCCGCCGAGGTCTTCACCAAGGCTGCCACCGCCCTCGCCGCCGCTCTCGCCTGACGCGACAGCCCTCCCGGAAGACCGGACACGATGAAAACAAACCGCTCCGCCGCGGAAACGGACACATCCGCGGACCGGGAACTCGACGACGAGTTCGAGCACGGCCCGGTACCGGCCGACCGCCGCAAGTCGCTCCTGACGGTCTCGGCCGTCTGGTTCGGATTCCCCATGATCCTGACCAACGCCATCCCCGGCGGCGTGGTCGTCGCCATGCTGGGCTTCTGGCGCGGGCTCGCGGCCATCCTCGTGGCCAACCTCGTCATGCTCCTGTACGTGGGGATCCTCAGCCACCGGGCCGGCAGCACCGGCGAGAGCTTCTCGCTGCAGGCCACGCGCACCTTCGGCCGCGGCGGCTACGTCATCGCCTCCGCGTTCCTGGCCACGATCGTGGTCGGCTGGTTCGCGTTCAACACCGGTGCCACCGGCGCGACGCTGCACGCGTCGTTCGGCTGGCACGAGCAGCTCGTCACCGTGCTCGCGGGTCTGGGCTTCATAGGTCTGACCTATCTGGGCATCAAGGCGCTGTCCTGGCTGGGCGCGGTCGCCGCACCGCTGTTCATCGTCGCCGGTGTCATCGCCCTGGTCGTCGTGGCCCGTGACCACGACCTGGGCGCCGTGTTCTCGTACCGGGGCGTCGGCGGCGCGTCCACGCTCACCTTCGGTGCGGCCGTCTCCACGATCATGGCGACGTTCGCCGACTCGGGCACGATGACCGCGGACTTCACCCGCTGGTCGAAGAACGGCCGGCAGGCCGTCCTCGCGACCGTCAGCGCGTTCCCGGTCGCGAGCCTCGTCGCCCAGGTCACCGGTGGTCTGGTCGTCGCCGCGGGCGCCATCGCCGCGGCCGGCACGGCGGGCGGCGACTTCCTGCCGATCCTGACCGGCGAGCACTCCGGGATCCTGAACGTGATCGCGGCCGTCTTCGTCTTCGTCAACCTCGGTTCCGTGTGCAGCCACTGCCTGTACAACGGCGCCCTGGGCTGGTCGCACCTGACCGGCACGACGATGCGCCTGATGACGATCGTCCTCGGTCTCATCGGTACGGTGGCCGCTCTCGCGGGCGTCTGGAACCACTTCCTGAGCTGGCTGGTCATCCTGAGCGTGTTCGTGCCGCCGCTCGGCGGCGTGCTCATCGCCGACATGTTCTTCGCCCGCGGCGGCCGCGGCGCGATGGACCGGCGTCCCACCGTGGCGGTCCGTCCGACGGCCTTCGTGGCCTGGGCGGTCGGCGCGGCGGCCGGCGGTGTCGCCCACTGGTGGGCGCCGCAGCTGTCCGACGCGGTCACCGGCCTGGTCGTCGCGGTGGCCGCGTACGCCGTCCTGGAACGGGTCGTGTCGCGGCCGTCCGAGGCCGGGGACCGGTCCCCGGCCGTCGGCGCTGCCGAGGTGACGGCGGGGTAGCCGCCCCGGCCCCCGCACCACGCCGCCACGACGAGCCGGATCAGAACGGGGCCCGGCCCGGCGGATGCGCCGACGCGCCGGGGCCGACGCCCCGGAGCGGGGCCCGGCCCCGGTCAGCGCAGGGCCGGTTCCTCCAGCGTGAGCGTCCCCGCGTCCGCGTCCAGCACGGCCGGCAGGCCGAGCGGCAGGGTCAGTGCGGTCGGGCTGTGCCCGAAGCCCATCTCCTCCAGGACCGGAACCCCGAGGCCGCCGAGCCGGTCGGCGAGCACCGCGCGCACCTCCTCGTACGGGCCGCACTCCTCCCAGGAGCCGAGGCCGATGCCCGCGACCCCGTCGAGCCATCCTGAGCGCAGGAGTTGGGTGAGGATGCGGTCGAGGCGGTACGGCTCCTCCCCCACGTCCTCCAGGAGCAGCAGCCCGCCGCGCGCCGAGGCCCGCCCGTGCGGGGTGCCGAGGTCGGCGGCGAGGAGGCTGACGCAGCCGCCGAGCGTCACGCCCCGGGCGCGGCCGGGTATCAGGGCCCGCGCCGTGTCCAGGCCGAGGGTCAGGACGGTCTCGGGCTCGAAGAGGGCGGCCCGCAGCGACTCCTGGGTGGCCGGGTCCGACAGGAACGTGGCGGCGGCGACCATCGGCCCGTGCAGGGTGGCGAAGCCGGCGCGGACGGCGAAGGCCTCGTGCAGGGCGGTGACGTCGCTGTACCCGACGAAGACCTTGGGCCCGGCCGCCCGGATCGCCGTCCAGTCCACCAGGTCGACCATGCGCTGGGCCCCGAATCCGCCGCGCGCGCAGAGCACGGCGGAGACCGAGGGGTCGCACCAGGCCTCGGTCAGATCGCGGGCCCGCGCCCGGTCCTCGCCTGCGAGGTACCCGAGGGTGGGGTGGGTGTCCCGGACGTGCGGGGCGACGACCGGTTCGAGGCCCCAGCCGCGCAGGATGTCGAGCCCGGCCGCGAGCCGTTCCTCGGGAATGGGACCGCTGGGTGCGACGACGGCGACCCTCGCCCCGGGGCCGAGCCGCTCGGCCCGGGCCAGGGCGTCCACCGGGGTCACGTGCGGTACTCCAGGTCCGGAACGTCCTGGCGCTCGATGCCGAAGGTCCGTACGTACAGGGCGAGTTCGGCCTCCAGGGCCCGGACCATGGTGTCGGCCCTGCGGAAGCCGTGCCCCTCCCCCTCGAAGGCGAGGTAGGCGTGCGGGACGCCCCGGCCGGCCGTGCGGGCGAGGAAGCGCTCGGCCTGCGCGGGCGGGCAGATGACGTCGTCGAGGCCCTGGAGCAGCAGGAACGGGACCGTGACCCGGTCGACGTGCTCGATGGGCGAGCGCTCCTTGTAGCGGGCGGGCACCTCGTCGAGCGGTCCGATCAGTCCGCGGAGGTACTGGGACTCGAAGTCGTGGGTCTCGTCGGTGGCCCAGCCCCGCAGGTCCAGGATGGGGTAGATGATCGTGCCGCAGGCGTACACGTCGGTGGAGACGAGGGACGCGGCGGTCGTCCAGCCGCCCGCGCTGCCGCCGCGCACGGCGAGCCGGGCCGGGTCGGCGGTGCCCTCGGCGGCGAGGGCCGCCGCGACGGCCGCGCAGTCCTCGACGTCGACGACGCCCCACTGCTCGCGCAGCCGCTCCCGGTACTCCCGGCCGTAGCCGGTCGAGCCGCCGTAGTTGACCTCGGCGACGCCGATGCCCCGCGAGGTGAAGTAGGCGATCTCCAGGTCGAGGACGAGCGGGGCTTGGCCGGTGGGCCCGCCGTGCGCCCAGATCACATAGGGCGGCAGCTCGCCCTCGGGCCCGCCGAGTTCGGGGTGGTGGGGTGGGTGGATCTGGGCGTGGATCTCGCGCCCGCCGGGGCCGGTGAAGGTACGGATCCGGGGCTCGGGGAGGTAGGCGGGGTCGACGGCGTCGGTGTGCGCGGCGCCGACCACGCGGCTGCGGCCGGTGCGGGTGTCGAGCTCGACGAGCTCGTAGGAGCGGTGCGGTCCGGCGGCGACGCCGACCACCCGGGTGCCGTGCGCGGCGAGGGTGGAGGCCCACTCGGTGCGGGTCCCGCCGGCGTCGACGAGGGCGCGGCGCTCGGGGTCGAGGATCCCGAGGGTGGTGGTTCCCCTGCCGTGGACGACGGCGATCAGCCCGTTCTCCAGGGAGGTGAACCAGCGGAGTCCGATCTTCCAGAGCGGGCCGCCGAACTCCTCCGCGCGGGGGCAGAGCGCCTCCGGTTCTGCGAGGCCGCCGTCGGCGTCGACCTCCGCGCGGTAGAGGTTCCACCAGCCGGTGCGGTCGCTGACGAACAGCAGCCGCCCGGCTGCGTCCCAGTCGACCTGCGGGATCGACTCGGCGGTCCCTCCGGCGACGGTCCCGGCCTCGCGGAAGGTGCCGTCGGGGGCGACCTCGGCGAGCTGGACCTCGGTGCCGTCCCAGGGCATCCGGGGGTGGTCCCAGGCGATCCAGGCCGCGCGGCGGCCGTCCGGGGAGAGCCGGGGTCCGGTCACGAAGCGGTGGCGCCCGTCGGAGAGTTCACGGACGGCCGTGCGGTCCTCGGCGGCCGAGCCGTCGAGGGGCACGGCGGCGAGGACGCGGCGGACGTCGGTCGGCGCGGGGCCGGTGAACTCCTCCAGGACGCACCAGACCTCGCCCCGGTCCGGGTGGATCACCGGGTCCACCCAGCGCAGTCCGCCGCCGACGGCGGAGACCGGGGTGAGCGGCCGCGGCTCCGCGCCGAAGACGTCGGGTTCGTACGCGTAGAGCCGCTGGTCGGGGAAGTGGCAGAACACGGCGAGCGGTCCGCCCGCCGGGCGCGCGACCGCCGCCCAGGGCTGCCCGCCGTACTCGATGACCCGGCTGCGGACGTTCCACGGGGCGGGCAGCAGGCTCTCCTCGGTGCCGTCGGCGCACCGCCGGACGAGGGCCCGCCGGCCTCCCTCCTCGGGGCGGGGCGCGGTCCACCACAGTTCGTCGCCGACGGCGCCGAGGTACTCGGGCCGCCCGTCGTGCGCGGCGGCGAGCGCGGCGCCGACGGGTGACGGCCAACTGCCGTACCCGGCCGTGGTCGTGGCCATACCGTCTCCCCCTGTCATGGGTCCGGTCCCCCTGTCCTACGCGGACTTCAGATAGTGGTCGAGCACCCGGACGCCGAAGTGCAGGGCGTCCACGGGGACGCGCTCGTCGACGCCGTGGAAGAGCGCCCCGTAGTCGAGGCCGGGGGGCAGCCGGAGCGGCGAGAAGCCGTAGCCGGTGATGCCGAGCCGGGAGAACTGCTTGGCGTCGGTGCCGCCGGACATGGTGAACGGCACGACGTGCCCGGCGGGGTCGAAGCGCTCGACGGCGGCCCGGAGCTTGGCGAAGGTCGGCGAGTCGACCGGGGCCTCCAGGGGCACCTCGCGGTGGTGGAACTCCCACTCCACGTCCGGGCCGGTGAGCTGGTCCATGGTGGCGGCGAACTCCTCCTCGGCGCCCGGCAGCATCCGCCCGTCGATGTAGGCGACGGCCTGGCCCGGGATGACGTTGACCTTGTAACCGGCCTCCAGCATCGTCGGGTTGGCGCTGTTGCGGAGGGTCGCCTCGACGAGGGCGGCGGCGGGGCCGAGCTTGTCGAGCAGGAGGTCGACGTCGAGGTCGCGGGCGCTGGTGTCGACGTCGATGCCGTAGAGCGCGGCGAGTTCCCCGAGGGCGGCGCGGACGGTCGTGGTGAGGCGGACCGGCCAGGTGTGGGTGCCGATCCGGGCGACGGCGGCGGCGAGGCGGGTGACGGCGTTCTCCTCGTTCACCTTGGAGCCGTGGCCGGCCCGGCCGTGGGCGGTGAGCTTGAGCCAGGCGGTGCCCCGCTCCCCCGCCGCGATCGGGTAGAGGGTCATGCCGGGCTGCGGGTGGAAACTGAACGCCCCGGATTCGCTGATGCCCTCCGTGCAGCCCTCGAAGAGGGCCGCGTGCCGGTCGGCGAGGAAGCCGGAGCCGTCCTCGGCGCTGGCCTCCTCGTCGGCGGTGTAGGCGAGGACGATGTCCCGGCGGGGGCGGATGCCCTGCCGGGCCCAGGAGCGGACGACGGCCAGGACCATCGCGTCCATGTTCTTCATGTCGACGGCGCCGCGCCCCCACACCACCCCGTCGCGGACCTCGCCGGAGAAGGGGTGGACGGTCCATTCGGCGGGGTCGGCGGGCACCACGTCCAGGTGACCGTGGACGAGGAGCGCCTCGGCCGAGGGGTCGGTGCCGGGGATCCGCGCCACCACGTTGGTGCGGCCGGGGGTCCGCTCCAGGAGGGTCGGCTCGATCCCCGCGTCGGCGAGCCGCTCGGCGACGTACTCGGCGGCCGGTCGCTCGCGGCAGTCGCCGCCGCCCCGGTTGGTGGTGTCGATGCGGATGAGCTCGGAGGTGAAACCGACCACCTCGTCGAGCGCCGTCGTGTCCGGGCCCCGGACCTCCTCAGCCATACTGCTCCTCCACTGCGGCCGAGACGATGGTCGTGACCGCCTTGAACGTGCGAATTGCCTCGTACATCGTCTCGCTGGTGTACGCGACGCGCCGCTCGCCGCTCCGCGCCACGCCGGGAACCACCGTGGCGGCCGCGCCAAGGTGCTCGGCGTCGAACTCCAGCTCCACGGTGAAGGGGCCGCCGCGGACCGGCTCGTGCCGGACGGCGAGCGCGGCTCCGGTCTTCGCGGCGGCGCGGATGTCGGCGGCGGTCCTGGCCGGGGTGCGGCACACCGCCGCGTACCGCGAGACATGGTCCTTGACGGCGACCTTGGGCGCCTCGGGTGCGTATCCGAGGGCGTCCTCGCAGGTCAGGTCGTCCCCGGTGACGAGGACGACGGGTACGCCGTACTCCGCGACCACGTGCGCGTTGAGCAGGCCCTCGCTCGCCCGCTCGCCGTTGAGCCAGACCCCGGTGATGGAGTTCGCGAGGTAGGTGTGCGCGAGGACCCCCTCGGTGCCGGCCCCCGTGTGGTACCCGACGAAGGCGATGCCGTCGACGTCCCCGTGCTGCACGCCCTCGACCATCGAGAGGGACTTGTGCTTCCCGGTGAGCATCTCGGCCCGCTCGTCGAGCCGCTCCAGGAGCAGGTTCCGCATGGACCAGTGCGCCTCGTTGATGAGGACCTCGTCCGCGCCGCCGTCGAAGAAGCCGAGCACGGCGGCGTTCACGTCGGACGTGAACATCGCGCGGCACCGCTCCCACTGGGGCGTCCCGGGCAGCACGTCGGCGGGCCAGGTCACACCGGTCGCGCCCTCCATGTCGGCGCTGATGAGGATCTTCATGCCTGGCACCGTACGCGTCGCCCGGCCGCCCTACCACCCCTGTGGATAACCACCGTTGGAGTGGACCAATGGCAGCCCGGCACACCACCCGATCGGCGGTCTTCGAATCGGACGAAACACTGCCAACGGGTGCGTATAGGCTGTCGGCCGCAGTTGTCGTTGTCGACCTTCCGGAGAGCCCTCGGTGACCATCGCCTTCACCCCGTCCGAAACGTCCCCCGCCGAGCCCGAGACGGTCTCGGCGATCTCCGAGCCCGAGTTCTGGGAGCCTTCGGCTCCCGAGCCCCAGGAGGCCACCGCGCCCCAGGAAGCACCGGACGCGCAGGACACGGCGGACGCGCAGGACGTGCAGGAAGCCCCGGGCGCGCAGGACGTGCAGGACACGGAGGAGATCCAGGACTCCCGGGACCTCGACCCCGTCGTCGTCCGTGACGCCCGGGACTTCGGGGTCTACGCCCGGACCGGCGGCTGGACCTTCGCGCTGAAGGTGGCCCGGAGCGTCCGGCCCGGCGGCCAGGCCGCCGAGGGGACGGCCCGGACGAAGGTCTCGGCGAAGGCCTTCGCGGAGCTCGCGGGGTGCTCGCCGGAGCGGGTCATGCGCTACTACAAGGCCTGGGACATGGCGGCCGACGACGGTCTGGTCCCGCAGTTCGAGGTGCTGGTCCCGGGCGAGGACATCGAGCTGCCGGACTCGGACGTCTGGCTCTCGTACTACACCTCCCGCAACAGCGCGCACTCCGTGCGCGGCCAGGCGATCACCGCGGCGGCCGAGGCGGAGGGCATCAAGCCGACGAAGGCCCTGGAGGTCGCGGAGAACCCGACGGCGCTGCGGGCGGCGATCCTCGCCGACCCCGGGACGGCGGAGGCCGCGCGCGGGGCGCTGCTCGACCGGATGAAGGAGGACCCGGCGCTCCAGACCGAGATGGCCAGGGCCTTCGCCCGTACCGACGACCTGAAGAAGGCGGTGGCGAACGAGGCGAAGGCCGCCGACCGCATCGGGTACGTACGGCAGATCGTGGAGAAGGGTGAGATCAGGACCCCCGCCGGGCAGACCGTGGAGGCGCCGGCCGAGCTGCGGGCCGAGGCCGAGCGGCACCTGTCGCTCCTCGACGAGCTGGACGACTCGGAGGAGGCGGGCGAGTGGGCCGGCGAGGCCTACGACACGGTGAAGGGCCTGGTCGCCAAGGCGGTCGAGGAGGATCCGGCGCTGCGCGTCCAGGAGCGGCGGACGAAGTTCTACAACAGCCTGCAGAAGGCGACGAAGGTCTTCGAGGAGCTGACGCTCGACGAGGTGATGGAGGAGGACATCTACGAGGCGGACATGCTCCAGCGCCTCGAAGCCCTCCAGGAGGCGATCGGCACCTGCATCAGCGCGCTGCGCAAGGCGACGACCGCCTCCTCCTGACGACCGCCTCCTGAGAGGCCGGTCAGTCCTGGTGGCCGAGCTGGAGGTCGCGCTCGGTGCGGCCGCCACCGGCCACCTGGAGGACGGTGGCGACGGGCGGGTACCCGGCGGCGATGACCGTGTACTCGCCGGAGGACAGGTCGATGAAGCGGAAGGTCCCGTCGGCGCCGGTGGTGAGGGTGTCGACGACGTTGCCCGCCGCGTCGAGGAGGGTGACCCGGGCCTCCTCCACGGGACGCCCTCCCCCGGCCCGTACGGTGCCGCGGAGCACCGCGCCGCCGGCCAGTTCGATGTCCTGGCGGGTCTCGCGGGAGGACTGGACGCTCACGGGGAGTGCGGCGGGCCGGAAGGCGGGGGCGCTGGCGGCGAGCGTGTACTCGCCCGCGACGAGTTCGCCGATGACGTACCCGCCCTCGCGTCCGCTGCGGGTGGAGGCGACGACCTCGCCGCGTACGTCGGTGAGGGTGACGGCCGCGTCACGCACGGGCGTGCCGTCGGCGGTGACGACGCTGCCCGCGAGCCGTCCGGCGCCGCCGAGGACGA
>NZ_MWIG01000031.1:0-27791 GCF_002156145.1 Streptomyces sp. NRRL B-24572
CGAGATCCGAGATCCGAGATACGGGATCCAGGATCCCGTATCCAAGATCCTGGCTACGGGATCCGGCTTACACGACGGGCCGGCGTCCTGCGGCGGGTGCCCGCCCGCCCGAGCCCTCGCCCGCCCCCGGACGGGGCGCGTTGCGCTGATGCCGGCGCCCCATGTCCCGCATCTTGCGGACGCTCGCGATGAGGCCGGCGACGAGGGTGCCGCCGTACAGCCACCCGGCGTGCACGGCGAGGGCGGTCACGACGGCCATGGCCTGGCCGCCGAAGCCGCCCGTGCCGCCCGCGACGGGGACGACGCCGACGGCGAAGGCGATGGGGACGCCGATCGGGGCGGTGACGAGGTCGGCGGTGCGGACCCAGAGCGCGGTCAGGGCGCTGACCGGCAGGAACAGCAGACCGTAGACGACGGGGGAGCCGTCGAGGAGCAGCTGGTCGAGCAGGCCGAGGGCGAGCATGACGGCGGAGGCGAAGAGCCCGGCGCCGAGTCCGGTGAGGCGGGGCGAGGGGAGCCGGCGCAGGGCGAGGACGACGGGCGGCACGGGTCGGCGCCCGGCGGGCCGCCCGGAGGGGCGACCGGCAGGGGCCCCGGGGGCGGCCACCGCCCCGGCCCGCTCCACGCGGGCGCGACCGGGGGCGCGCCCGGACCTGCCGGTCACGCGGTAGACGGCCGCGCCCTCCACGAGCGCGCCGGGCGGTGCGACCGGCGGCGTGGCGGGGGTCTGCGGCCTTCGGCGGCCTTGCGGCTGACTTGTCCTGTGCTGCTCCACCCGACCAACGTAGGCCGGAAGGGGGCGGGAACCGGGTCCGGGACACGCCCTTTGGGTGACCTTGCTCCCGAGATCGACCGAAGGTCGGCGTCGCTGGCCGGTTCGGCCCGCCCGTAAACTGGGGGATCGGCCCACCATCCACACCTTCAGGAAGTCGCCACCGTGTCGCTCACGATCGGAATCGTCGGTCTGCCGAATGTCGGCAAGTCGACCCTGTTCAACGCCCTGACCAAGAACGACGTGCTGGCGGCCAACTACCCGTTCGCCACGATCGAGCCCAACGTCGGCGTCGTCGGTGTCCCCGACCCCCGTCTGACCAAGCTCGCGGAGATCTTCGGCTCCCAGCGCATCCTCCCGGCGACGGTCGACTTCGTCGACATCGCGGGCATCGTGCGCGGCGCGAGCGAGGGCGAGGGCCTGGGCAACAAGTTCCTCGCGAACATCCGCGAGTCGGACGCGATCTGCCAGGTCATCCGTGCCTTCAAGGACGAGAACGTCGTCCACGTCGACGGCAAGGTCTCGCCGAAGGACGACATCGAGACGATCAACACGGAGCTGATCCTCGCGGACCTCCAGACGATCGAGAAGGTCCTGCCGCGCCTCCAGAAGGAGATGCGGATCAAGAAGGACACGGCGCCCAAGGTCGCCGCCGTCGAGGCCGCCCAGGCGATCCTGGAGAAGGGCGACACCCTCTTCTCGCAGGGCATCGTCCAGGGCTCGGAGAAGGCGGAGCTCCTGCACGACCTCCACCTCCTCACCACGAAGCCGTTCCTGTACGTCTTCAACGTGGACGAGGACGAGCTGACGGACGAGGCCTTCAAGGCCGAGCAGAGCGCCCTGGTCGCCCCGGCCGAGGCGATCTTCCTCAACGCCAAGCTGGAGGCGGACCTCGCCGAGCTCGACGAGGAGGACGCCATGGAGCTCCTCCAGTCCGTCGGCGCCGAGGAGCCCGGCCTCGCCACCCTCGCCCGCGTCGGCTTCGCCACCCTCGGCCTCCAGACCTACCTGACGGCCGGCCCGAAGGAATCCCGCGCCTGGACGATCAAGCAGGGCGCGACGGCCCCCGAGGCGGCCGGTGTCATCCACACCGACTTCCAGAAGGGCTTCATCAAGGCCGAGGTCATCTCCTTCGCCGACCTCGTCGACACGGGCTCGGTCGCCGACGCCCGCGCCGCCGGCAAGGCCCGCATGGAGGGCAAGGAGTACGTCATGCAGGACGGCGACGTCGTGGAGTTCCGCTTCAACGTCTAATACGTTCGGCGAAAGGCCGTCTGACCTGCGACGGAGCGGGTTGGGCGGCCTTTGCGGTCCGCACAGAGTCCGCAGCGAGCTGACTTCGGTCAGCGCGCAGGGGTAGCGGCTACGCCGCTTCGTCGATCTGTTGCTTGGCATCGGCGGACTGGTCCGCGTACGCCTTGTCGACCGCGGCCCGGGTCCGCTCCTCGGAGTCGGGCCACAGGTGGGTGTAGATGTTCAGCGTCATGGCCGCGTTGGTGTGGCCGAGGCGCTCGGAGACCGTCTTCACGGACTCGCCGTGCTTGATCAGCAGGCTGGCGTAGTGGTGCCGCAGGGCGTGGGGTCCGGTGCCCTTCGCTATGCCGGCCTTCGTGCAGGCGGGCCGCCAGGACCCGTCCATGAAGTGCGTGTAGACCACGGGTCCGCCTTGCGGCGCCGTGAAGATCCAGCCCTCGGGCCCATCGGCGGGGAAGTCCCGCAGGTGGGCCTTCATCGCATCCACCGCCATGCGGGGGAGCGGGACCGTGCGGTGCGAGCGAGCGGTCTTGGGCGGGCAGACGTACACACCGTGCTTGGCGGTCTGCTGGATCTGCTGCTCGACCGAGACGGTTGCGTGCAGCAGGTCGAGGTGACGGACCTGGAGGCCGAAGAGCTCGCCGGGGCGGAGCCCGGTGGCCGCGCCGAGCAGCACGAGGCCCTTGTATCGGGCGGGTATCTTCTCGGACAGAGTCCGTACCTGCTCGACGGCCAAGGGCACGATCTTCTTCCGGGGTACCGAGGGCAGTTTCGCCTCGGCGCACGGGTTGTGGGGGATCATCCGGTCACGGACGGCTGCCCGGAAGACGGCGTTGACCGTGTTGAAGACCGTCCGTGAGGTGCTGGCGGCCAGCCCGTGCGTGGTGGTCAGGCTGGTGACCCAGCTCTGTACGTCGCCGGGCTTGATGGCGCCGAGTGCCCGCTTCTCCCAGGCCGGGTAGACGTAGCAGCGCAGGTGCTGGGCCACCGCCTTGGCCGTGGAAGGCCGGTGCGGCTGGATGGCACGCCATTCCTCCGCGTACTCCTTGAAGGGCTTCTTCGCCGATCGGGGGTCGACGTACTGGCCGGTGACCAGGCTGGCCGTGACCTCGTCGATCCACCGTTGGGCGTCGATCTTGCGGTCGAAGTGGCGGGCGTGCTCCTTGCCGTCGAGGTCGCGGTAGCGAGCACGCCATTTGCCGTTGGGGCGCTTCTGGATGTTGGCCAAGTGGCCTCTCCTCCGTGTCGGTTGTCAGTAGTGGCCGCCGTCCGCGATGTCGTTGCTGAGCGTGCGAGCGTCGCGCTCGTCGCCCATGAGGCGGAGGCACTGCTCGTGGATCGCCCGCGAGCTGTCGGGGTGGGCCTTGATGTGGCCGGCGATGGCGACCACGGCGTGATGGAGGCGGTCGCGCGCGTCTCGGGCCTCGTAGAACGCCTCGACGGCCTCCTGAACGAGGCGCCGACTGTCGATGTCGAGCCCCTCCAGGGGCGGGGACATCAGCTCTTCGAGGGGGAGCTCGAAGACGCGGGCGAAGGCGAGGGCCTCGTCGAGGTTGATGCGCCGGCGGGGGGTGCCGTTCTCGATGCGCCAGACCGCCGTCTGGTTCATCTTGACGCCGGCTCTGGTGACCCGGTCCGCCAGCTCGGTCGTGCTCCACCCTCTGACCTCGCGCTCCAGGGCCACGCGCGCGGCCACGTTCCCCTCGCTGTAGAGCAGCGGCACTTCGCCGCCCTCGGGCCTGTCGCCTGCCATCGAACCTCCATCGTCACCGTCGCTATCCCAATTGAAACATAGGCTTCCCGATTTGGGTAAACGCCGATCCTGGGGTAGAACTTTATGCAGATCGAATCGCAACCTAGCCGAATGGGAATGCATGCGATACCTGACCACCGCCGAGGTCGCCGAGCGCTACCGCGCAGCCGAGAGCACCGTCCGCTACTGGCGCCACATCCAGAAGGGGCCGCGCGGCATCAAGATCGGCAAGCGGGTGCTCTACCCCGAGGCCGAGCTGCTGCGCTACGAGCGCACCCTGATCGACGGCCGAGACGAGTGGGGCCTGGCCTCGTGAGCCGCCGGCAGCCCCGGACACAGCAACGGCCCCCGGCGCGCCAACGCCGAGGGCCGGAGATTCCCCTGCACGTCGCCCATCCCTGAACGAACCGGTGAGAGGCGGGACCTTGCCCGTCCCGTCGCTCACCTGAGAGGAACGTCGATGGAGGACTCTACGTCCCCCTCCACCTCGAACACATCCCACAAGGTCATCTGGCCTGCCGCTGCGGTCCCCGGCCAGGGCATCCCGTGGCTCAACCCGGACCGAGCGGACGGCCGGCCTGTCTCTCCGGGGACCGGCGACCGGCCGGACCGTGCCGCTGGTCCGGTCGGTCCGGGACCGGACCGGCCCGCGACCGAAACCCGGACCGGAGATCCGGTCAACCCGGACCAGGAACCCGGACCGACGGAGAACACGCAGCTCAACGGCCTACCGGGCCGGACCGGGAACCCGGACCATCGCCCCGGTCCGGAAGCCGAGGACCGGACGGAGAATTCCGGTCAGTCGGACGGCGAACCCGGACCGCCGGTCCCGGTGGACCACGGTGCTGCGGGGACGGTTGCCGAACCCGGACCGGAAACTGGGGACCGCAAGCGCGCTGGCCTCACGGCGGACCGGGACCAGGACGGGACCGCCGTACTGGACGAGCTGCGCGCCGCGATCGGACGGTACGTCGTGCTGCCGAGCGAGGAGGCCCTGACCGCGGTCACCCTGTGGGTGGCGGCCTCCCACATCCAGCCCGCCCTCCAGCACGCGCCTCGCCTGGCGGTGGTGGGACCGACGAAGGGATGCGGCAAGTCCCGCGTCCTGGACGTGCTCCACGAGACCGTGCACAAGCCGATGATGACGGTGAACACCTCGCCGGCGGTGGTCTTCCGCGTCATTGGCGAGGACCCGCCGACGCTGCTGGTGGACGAGGCCGACACCATCTTTGGCCCCAAAGCCGGCGACAAGGAGGACCTCCGTGGCCTGCTGAACGCGGGGCACCAGCGCAACCGGCCCGCCTGGCGGATCTCCGGCCCGGAGCACAAGGCGACCGCGTTCCCGACCTTCGCCATGGCCGCGCTGGCGGGCATCGGCGACCTGCCGGACACGATCATGGACCGGGCGGTCGTGCTCCGCATGCAGAAGCGCAAGCCGGGTGAGCGTATAGCCCCGTTCCGCTCGCGGTATTCCGTCCCGGAACTGAACGCGCTGCGCGACCGGCTGACCGCCTGGCTGGCCCCGCTGCGGAGCACCGCAGAGGGCTTGGTTCCGCAGATGCCGGTCGAAGACCGGGCCGCCGACACCTGGGAGCCGCTGGTCATCGTCGCCGACCTGGCCGGCGGCCACTGGCCCGCTCAGGCCCGTGCGGCCTGCCTGGCGATGACCCGCAGCGAAGTGGTCCAGGACGAGCAGACGACGCTGAAGACGCGGCTGCTGCGGGACATCCGCCGCGTGTTCGAGCAACAGGGCGACACGGAGGCGCTGCGCAGCCAGGACCTGCTCGCCGCCCTCATCCAGGACGCCGAGGCGCCGTGGGCCGAGTACGGGACGAAGGGGCTGAACGCCTACCACCTGGCCAATCTGCTGCGCGACTTCGGCATCAGCCCGGCCAACCACCGCTTCGAGAACGGCAGGCAGGCCAAGGCGTACGCCCGCAACCAGTTCCTCGACGCCTGGGCCCGCTACTGCCCCGACCCTGTCCCACCGGCTGCCAGCCCGGTGCAGGAGGTCCCGCCCGTACGCCCGACATGGGGCAAGCCTCCGGCCCCGCCAGCAGGCACCCTCCCTGTCGGCCCGCCCCGTAACGGCACCGGTCCCGCACGCACCCGCTGACCGTCCCCAGGTCCGTATCCATCCGTCGCATCCGTCCCCGCGCAGGTCAGCGCGGGGACGGAGTTCCTCGCCGATACGGATCACTCCGTACCTGCGACCGCCTCCGTACCTGTCCTGACCAGCTACGGGACGGATGCAACGGACGTGACGAGGCCCCACCCCACACCACCACCGGAGCACCACCATGCCCGAAACGAGCACCGACAACGCCCCCACCCGCCGCCGCAAGGGATTCTTCGGCCTGACCCGCCGATCAGCAGCAAGCTGGAGCGAACGAGCCTCTAACGAGGCTTCGTCCGCGCTTGCCCCCGCCCCAGGGGTGGCGGAGGAGAAGGCCGAGCGCCAGGGGGCGCCCGAGCCGGAAAAGGGCACAGCCGAGACCGGCTGCCCGCCCGCACCCGACTCCGTCGCCCCTCGCACGCAACCGCCGACCGACATCCCGCCGCTCGTCGAGCAGCCCTCCTGGCGGGACCTCGACGCCCCCGCCCTGCCCGCACTGATGAACCGCAAGCGCACCGTGGAGAAGCGCGACCAGGAGAAGACCATCCGCTTCACCCGGACCGCGGTCCGCGTGATCAGCGCCGCCGCCCACCAGCGCGGCCAGAAGTTCGCCGGATTCGTCGGCGACGCCGCACTTGCCGTTGCCCTGGGCAAGGCAGGGCTGGTCGGCAGCCCGGAGGACGACCCCATCCGCCCGCTGATCGAGGCCGTCGAGGCACACACGGTCGCGCTGAACCACATCGGCGGCAACCTCAACCAGATCACCGCAGCCATCCACCGAGGAACAGTGCCCGAGCGCGCCGAGGCGGTGCTGGACCGCGTCGAGCAAGCCGCCGAGAGCAGCTACCGACTAATCGACCAGCTCCTGACGGAAGGCACCGTCCATGGTTCCTGACGTCTCCACCGGCTCCGACACCCGCGGACTGATCGCCTACCTCTTCGGCCCCGGCCGCCGCGACGAACACACCGACCCTCACATCGTCGCCGCCTGGGACATGGCCGGCGCCCCCGACCCCGGCCGCAACCCCGAGGCCACCTACACCCACCTCGCCAAGCGCCTCGACACCCACGTCGACCTGCGCACCCGCGAACTGGGCGGCAAGAAACCACCCCAGCACGTCTGGCACTGCCCGGTCCGTACCGCGCCCGGCGACCGCTACCTCACCGACGCCGAGTGGGCCGAGGTCGCCCGCCGCATCGTGCACGCCACCGGCATCGCCCCCGAAGGCGACGAGAAGGCATGCCGGTGGATCGCGGTACGCCACGCCGACGACCACATCCACCTCATGGCCACCACCGTCCGCGCCGACGGACGCCGCCCCCGCACCCACCACGACGGACAGCGCGCCCAAGCCGAATGCCGCAAGATCGAAGCCGAGTTCGGCCTGCGCCGCCTGAAGTCCGGCGACCTCACCGCGCCCCGCACCCCCACCGGCGCCGAACGCGCCAAGGCCGAGCGCCAGGGCCAGACGGTCACGGCACGGCACTGGCTGCGCCAGCAGGCGTACGCGGTCGCCGCCGCCGTACAAACCGAAGCCGACTACTTCACGGTGCTCCAGTCCCTCGGCATCAAGGTCAAGACGCGCCTCGGCCCCGAGACCGGCGACGTGATCGGCTACAGCCTCGCCGCCCCCGGCGACACCAACGCGGCCGGCGAGCCCGTCTGGTACGGCGGCTCGAAACTCGCCCCCGATCTCTCCATCAACCGCCTACGCGAACGCCTCCCCGACCAGAAGGTGGCCGACCACCCGCGGTATGTGGCGGACCCCGCCGATGCATGGCGCCACACCACTACCGCCATACACGCGGCATGCACCGTCCTCGACTCCGGTGACGATGCCGCCGCCCAGGGCCATCTGGCCGCCTTCGGCGATGCCCTGTACAACATCGCCAGCGCCATGACCGGCCCTCACCGGGCGGAACTACGGGCAGCGGCGATGGCGTTCAACCGCGCCCGCCGCTCCGCAACCCGCGCCGACCACCAAGCCGCCACCGCCCTACGCAAGGCCGCCAAGGAACTCGCCTACGCCTCCAACCAGCCGGGCGGACTCGCCATCGCCCTGCTCTTCGCCACCGTCCATCTGGCCCGCGCCGCCGCCCAGTGGCACGAGCAACGCGGCCACGAACAGCAGGCCACCGCGGCCGAAGAAGCCATCCGCCACCTCCAGGCGGGCTACCAGCAGGCCGCCCCACCCGTCCTGGCGGACTTGGCCCGCCGCGCACCACGAGCCGCAACCGCCCGCCGCTACGAGCAGGACGTTCGCGAGGCCCTCCCCGACCACGCCGACCGCATCCTCGCCGACCCCACTTGGACCGCCCTGACCACCACCCTCGCCCACGCCGAAACCGCCGGCCACAACCCCCGACGCCTCCTGGCCGAGCTGGGCACCCAACGGGAACTCGACAGCGCCGAGCACCCCGCCGAGGTCCTCAACTGGCGCATCACCGCTCAGCCGAACCGGCGGACGCAAGCCGCTCGCAGCCGAAGCACCACCAGCGGCACATCGGCCAGGCCCGCCACGCCACACCCTCCGGCCACACCAGTGGCTACGAGGCCCGAAGAACGCAGTCGACACCGCTGACCCCGGCCAGCGCAGAGCTGCTCACGTTGATTCCCCACTCGGCCGGTGGTCTACGTCCCCGATATAGCTCGAGTAGACGAGATGTCGCTCCGGTCGGCCTCGCACTCAGGTGAGGTCGACCGGCGAACAACGCTTCACGAGCAGTTCCACTCCTCGCTGGGCAGTGCGTGCCACAGGTCGAGCCAGTCGTGGAGCAGGAAGAGGGGGCGTGTCAGGACGATGTCGCCGGCCCGCTGGGAGCGGATCGCCAGGCCGAGGTCGGCGAAGACCGGATCGCCAGCGACGCTGTACGCCAGGCTGCCAAGCCATGTTGTGCGGTGGACCAGCCAGTCCTCCACGGGGGAAGGCGAGCAGCCGGTCAGCGGGGCTGTGTCCAGTCTCACCTGGGGGCCGGTGAGGGCGTCTGCGGCGACGCACCCCAGGCGGCCGTCGTGAAAGAGGGCCCTGATCCCGATCTCAGTGAAGTCGGCGTAGTTGAGCTGCTGGTCTTCGCCGTGGTGGGAGTAGGACGAGACAGCGGGTCCTTCGCCGAGGACGCGGGTGATCTCCTCCAAGGTCATCCCGAAGTGCAGGGGGCCGACTCCTACGTACGGCGTGAACGTCCACTCGGCGCGCTCCTCCTCCCGGGCGATCCGCCACGGGCCGCGGTACCCCGCCTCGCTTCCAGCGGCGGCCACGGGCGGCTCGGGTACCGGCCCATGCGGGGCGGCCGGTATGGGAGCGGTCCGGTCCTCACGCCGGCGGCCGAGTCGTTCCGGAGCCGCGGTGTCCTCGGGTTGCTCTTCCAGCCAGCGGATCGCCTGCTCCTGCCCCTCCCCGAACGGGTCTTCCGCCAGAACGTGTGCCCGGTCCAGGGCCGCGCGGCGCTCCTTCTCCGTAGTGACGAGACCGGTGACATCCTCACCCCAGGCAGCCAGCCGTTCCCGGGCGATCCACCGGTAGTACGAGTCCGCGCTCACGGCAAGGACCTCGCGAACGGCGGGCGCGTACCGGGGTACGGACGAGGCGAGAGCGGGGTCGGTCAGGAGAAGGGCGGTGGCCGCGAGCGCGGCCTCCTTCACCAGCGGATCGTCGACGTCGCAGAAGTCCGCGATGCGGTCGTGGAGTGTTGGCCTTGCCGCTCGGGCGGCGGCTAGATTCTGCGCCGTACCGACGCCGTCCTCGACGTCCAGGCGGGCGATGTCGGCGAACGAAGCCAGCCAGTTCAGCAGTTCGGCGCGAAGCGACCGCCGCCCAGCTCTGCGATCCCACCGGTCTTCGGCGAGGGTGCGCGGATCGTCGAGAAGACAGGCCAGGACCAAGGCCGCCGGAGCGGTCGCCGGAAACACCTGCTCCCGATTGAGGAGCAGCCGATACAGATCCCCCACCGCCCGCACCCGGCGGGCCGGGTCGGTGGCGAGCACAGCGCCGAGGATGCCCGGCGTGTCAGGCACACCGTGCCGGCCCGTACAGACGTGCGGCAGCTCCTCCCAGGCGGTGCCGGCGAGTTCTGCCTGTGCTCTGGGTGGCAGGGAGCCGGCGGGCCCATCAGGAAGGTCTGGGGTCATCTCGTTGATCACGACCGCAGTGTTCCAGCCGACTCCGGCACCGGCGGCGCCGATACGTGCCACAGGCCGCTGACGGCTCACGCTCGAGCAACACTCTGATGCCCTCGCTGCTCGTGGCGGCGCGGATGGCTTTGTCGCCGAGAGTCAGCAGCGTTTGTTGGTTACCCCTGAGAACGGTCCGTAGGCGGCAGAAAGTGTGTTGCCGAGTTTCGGAAATGCGGGGGGTCCTTGCTTCTGGCTGTCTCTTGCGCTGGTCGGCTCGGAGCGATGCGGTCATGGCGTGGGCCAGGTGCCGAGTGCTCGGGCCAGCCGGTCGCTCTGCTCGCGGGTGATTCCTTGGGCGAGGCGGATTCCGCACCGTGGGCTGCTGGTCTCGTCGCAGTGCAGGATGCCGGGAAAGTGCTGTTGGGTGCCGGAAAGCGGGGAGAGGGAGGGCAGGGCCCACTCAGCCGGTTCCCACAGGGGGTGGTCCCGCAGGAGGGCATCTGCCAGCACGGGCGCCATGTCTTCGCCGATTCCCACCTGGGCGAGCGCGTTGTGGATCAACGTTGCCGCGTCGGTGGGCAGGTTTCTGTCGCCGAGAGCCGGAAGCAGGAGCAGCAGGCGGACGTGTGGCGCGTGGATCCCGGGAGCCTGGGGGTCGGGTGTGCCGGCGATGTGCGTTAGCTCCCGCCAGGACAGTCCGGGGCCGGCTTGGTGGCCGTCGATGGTGGCCAGGTAGCCGTGCCGATCCCACTCGGGGTGGGAGACGAAATACTCGGTCCCCAGGTCTTCGGTGAAGTTGCGACCCACGATGACCACACTGTGGTTGTCGGCGAACGGGATGCGGAAGACCGGCCAGCGTTCCTCGTCGGTGAGCGCCTCGTACGCTGCGTCGGTGTCGGCCTCGTCAGCACCGAACCACAGTGGATCTGGGTCGTTCTCCTCGGTCTGGCACATCCACAGCAGGTATGCAGCCCAGAACCCCGGCAGAAGCAGCAGTTCCTCCGCTGCAACGAGGGGGTCGTTCTCGTATCCATCGATCAGCACGAGCTCAGAGTGCCACCTGGCTCTGACAGGCCCTGTATCGACCGTTCCTTCCCATGAAGGGTGTTCCCACTTCTCGCCGACATCCCGGAAGACAGCGATCACGAAGTGTTCCTGAGCGGCCCCAACAACCGCTCTCGGATGTGACCTACGTAGCCACGAGGGCATCAGCCGTCAGACGGCGCGGGCTGTGGGTAACTGCGAGACCCACATCGTGACCTCGGTTAGGTGCTCGGGCTGAAGCCCGAGGTGTGGGTCGGGCTGCACGACGAGGGTCGCCGCTCCGCGGGCGGTGCGCTCCGCCGCCCAGGCGTGGTCGAGGGTGGTGAAGTCGTCGTCGATCCAGACGGTGGGGGCGTCGCCGAGCCATGCGTCGACGTGGTCGCGCTTCCACAGGTAGCCGTTGGGGTGGCTGGTGGTGATCTGCGGACGCGGGAGATCGACGTACGGCAGCGTCGGGAGGCCCAGGAGGGGTCCGATGAGGGTGGTGGCGTCCTGCCGCCAGCTGGTGCACCAGACGGGGGTGACCAGGCCGGTGCGGATCACGTCCATGAGAAGGCGGCCGTGGTTGGGGTTGAGCCAGACGGTGACCGGGTTGTCGGCGCTGCGGCCGGCAGGGGCGACGTCGTGACGGGCGTGGGTGGCCGGGGTCGAGCCATCCGCGTTGGGGAAGGGTATGAGGACGCCGTCGATGTCGAGGAGCAGGTAGGGCGGGCGCATCGGTTCCTCCCGGGGAAGCCAGGGCGAATGGCTGGTCAGAGCTTGCGGGCGCGGATCAGCAGGGTGGTGGGCCAGTGGCCCATGCGGGGGTCGTGGAACTCCTGTGCCGAGGTGAGCCAGAAGCCCGCCTGGCTGAGGTGCTTCTCCCACCGGTCCGTGGAGAACTCCCAGCGGGCGATGGGGAGCCGGGTGCGGTCGGGGAGGGTGACGTGGTCGCGGCGGGGCCGGTCGTCGCCGGAGGGGCTTCGGCCGCCGCGCTGCGGGTGTGGGACAGAGAATGCGAGCACTTGGCCGGGCGTGAGGTGCTGTGCGATGGCCGGGAGCAGGAGCTCGGGGGCGACGAGGCCGACGGCGCCGAAGACGGAGTAGATCGCGTCGAACTGCTCGTCGGAGGCGTGCAGGTAGTGCAGGGCGTGGCCGGCGACGAAGGTGAGGTTGTTCAGCCGTCCGTAGTGGGAGCGGGCGCGGCGGACCTGCAGGCCGACCAGGTCGACGCCGGTGACGTGGGCGCCGTGGCGGGTGGCGAGGTGGGCGGCGTTGTGGCCGGGGCCGCAGCCGAGTTCCAGGAGTCGCTTGCCGCGCAGGTCGGGGCCGAGGATCTCTGCTCCGGGACCTTGGCAGGGTCTCGTGGTCCATTCCATCCGGGCGGGTACGGAGAGGGGTTCGGCGAGGCCGGCGGCGGTGCGCTGGGCGGCGTGGGCGTGCCAGGGGGATGCCTGGGCGAGCACGTCAGATCTCCAGGAGGTGGAGGACGTCGGTGAGGTGGCGGCGGACGGCCTTGATGTAGGCGGGGTCTGTGGCCGGGTCGTCGATCCACCGGATGGACTGGTCCATGAACCACTCGACGGCCCACATGCGGTGCCAGCCCAGGGCCCAGTTCTCGGCGGTGAGCCCGCCTCGTGGGGCGAGGGCGTCGGGGGTGCCGCCGGCGGTGACGTACTGCTCCAGGAAGACGCGCAGGCGCACGGGGTGCGGGGGCTCAATGGTGCCGTGCCAGCTGGCGAGGTCGAGCAGGCCGGGGCCGGTGAAGGCGCGGGCGAAGTCCAGCAGCCGCCAGCCGCGCTCGCCGATGTGGAGGCTGGTGGGGTGGAACTCGGAGTGCACCCAGCCGAACGGTTCCAGCGTCGCTCCGGCCGAGCGGGCCTCGGCGGCCTGGGCGATCTGGTCGAGCGCGTCCTCGACGTCGTCGGCGTCCTGCCACCGATCGGCCTTGCGCAGCCGTTCGAGGTGCTCCAGCGCCCGGGCGGGCAGTGTGCGCAGCCGGTCCTGGTCGAGGACGGGCAAGGGAGGAGCCGTACGGGTGCCGTGCAGAATCACGGCCGCGGCGACGCCGTCGAGGTCGTCGGCCTCGCGGACGGACGGTCCGAGGTCCTCCATGAGCATGCCGAGCCAGCCGTCCAGGACGGCGGAGGCATGGACCTGGGGGACGGGAACGCCGAGGGTGTGGGCCAGGCGGAGGGCCTGGTCCTCGCTGTCGAAGGGCTTCTTGGCGTACTTGAAGATGGCCGTGGCACCGTTGGGGAACGCCACGCGCTCAACGCCGGACATGGACCACACACGCACCTCCTCCCGTACGGCGGCGGTCTGGCCGGTCATGGTGAGCAGGTTGTCGAGGAGTTCGGCGCTGGGGTTCGTGGTCACGGGCGGGCTCCGGGGTGATGGTGGCGTCCGGGGCGGGCGAGAGATGCCGGCCCGCCCCGGAGCCTGATCGGATGGGTTACGCGGCGGGGTTCACACGGTGGGCGTAGACCTGCTCGATCCAGCCCGCCTTGAACGCGGCGAGGTCGTCGCGGAAGTTCGCCATCGAGGCACCGTAGGGCGCGACCACGCCGCCGGACTGGTCCGGCACGGACTGGCAGCCGTGCACGAGCCGGCCGCCGAGGGCGGCGTGGGCCTTGATGGACTCGATCCGGCGGTGCTCGTTGAACCAGCCGCCGTGGTAGACCTCGTCGAGCATCCCGCCCGTCTCGTCGTCCAGGTCGAAGACGACGGAGGTGGCGGCGGGGAAGAACCAGCACGGGCCGACGTTGGAGATGTGCCCGTCGAGCTCGACCTTGTTGAGCGCCATGAGTGTGGCCGCCTCGCGCAGCATCCGCAGGTGCTCGGCGGTGATCTGCGGCAGGCCGAGGCCGGCCAGGTGCTCCTCGCGGAAGAGGTACGCGTACACCTCGTACGCGGTGGCCACGACGCGGGCCGCGTCGGGCGTCGACTCACCGTGCTGCTTGATGAAGTCGAGCGCGAGCTGCTCGACCGCGCTCTCGGTCGTCTCGTCCGCACCGAGGAGCTGGGCCTTGACCAGCTCCCAGTCGGCGACGAGCCAGGTGCTCGACTCGAAGCGGAAGAAGTACTCGGCCGGGTCGATGGTGATGCGCCGGCCGTCGACCTGAATCCCGGGCAGGCGGCTCCAGCGCAGGTCGAACGCCTCGGGCAGCTCGACCGTGATGGCCGTGGTGTCGATGGTGGTCACCGTGTTCTCCGTCTCTGATCGGCCGGGTTCGGGCACAGGAATGCCCGAGCCTGGTGTGGGCGTACGGAACTTCGGGGTGCCGCCCAGACCCAGGGGGGAGCCTGGATCACGGTCGCGCCGTTCCGGGCGGCTGCTGACAAGTGAACCGGTGGTCACGCACAGTGGGTACGGTGTAGAGCAGTTGAAGCGGTATACGCGGTTTACAGCTCCAGGGCGGAGGCGATCGTGCCGGCGCAGAGAGAACCCAACTCCCGTCTGCGCGATGCCATCGACGCGGTCGGCTGCACCTACGAGGCCCTCGCCAGAGACGTGCGGCGCATCGCCGCTGAGAACGGCGAGATCCTCCAGACCAACAAGTCGGCCATCTCTCACTGGGTGAACGGCACCCGCGCCCCGTCGGGCCGGGTAGGTCAGTACCTGGCCGAGGCGCTGTCCCGCCGAGCGGGGCGCACGATCACCCAGACCGAGATCGGCCTCCAGGCCGGTGATGCCGATGCGCCGACGGAATCCGACCCCGTCCTCGCCGCCACCGACCTGGGCCGCGCCGACGTCGAACGGCGTCGCTTTCTCGCTATTGCGGCCTTCACCACCGCTGGCGTTGCCATGCCGCTCGGTTACGACCACGAGGCCACTGCCCGCATGCTCCGCGCCCGCACCGGCACGTCCCTGGTCGGAGTCGAGGAGGTGGACGTCGTACGGCAGATCACGGCAGCGTTCAGCGCGGCCGACGAGCGCCTCGGGGGTGGCCACGGCCTGACCACGGTGACCGCCTACCTTGCCGACACAGCCGCCCCCATGCTTCGGGGCCGATTCCCCAGCGAAGCCTTACGTCGGGCCGCGTTCGGCGCGGTCGCCGAGCTGGCCTACCTCGCTGGGTGGAAGCACCACGACCTGGGTCAGGAAGGTGCCGCCCAGCGCTACTACCAGGTCGGCTACAAGCTCGCCTGCGAAGCCGACCCCCACGGCCACGCCGCCTGGATGATGCGCGCCCTCGCCCACCAGGCCCTCAGCCTCAAGCAGCCCCACCACTGCGTCGACCTCGTCGAAGGCGCCCTACGCGCAGGTCTCGGCCACGTCGACGGCCAGACCGAGGCCCTCCTCCACATCACCCACGCCCGCGCCTACGCAGCCACCAACGAGAACCCGTCGGCCGCGCGCGCCCTGCTCGCCGCCGAGGACGCCCTCCTACGAGACGACCGCCCCCAGCCCAGCTACTCCCGCGTCAGCGGCCCCGCCGCCGGCACCGTAGCCAGCCACACCGCCCGCACTCTGACCGACCTCGCCGACCACATCGGCACCGAACAGCAGCACCGAGACGCCCTCACCCGCTGGGACCCCGAGAAGTACAAGCGCGTCCACGCCCTCACCCACGCAGACCTCGGCGACAGCCTCGCCGCCCAGGCCCGCGCCGACGAAGCCGTCGCCGCCTGGACGCAAGCCCTGGTCCTCATGGAAGGCATGACCTCCGACCGAACCCGTAAGGCGATCACCTCGATCCGCTCCACGCTCGCGGTCTACCAGCGCCGCAAAGTGCCTGGCGCAGCCGATCTCGCCCGCCGCGCCCGCGAGGCCCTCGCCTAACATGCCCAACAACCCGCCCGACGAAGGGAACACCGTGACTCAGCAGACCGACGACCAGCCGAAGGCCCTCAAGCCGGCGCTCGAATCGATGACCCTGCTGGTCGCCGCCGTGATCGTCCACGACAAGGCCACCAACCGCGTCGTCCTCCTCCAGCGCAGCGAGAACGCCAAGTTCGCCCAGGGCCTGTGGGACCTCCCCGTCGGCAAGAGCGAGCCCGGCGAGCCCATCACCGAAACCGCGGTCCGCGAGCTCTACGAGGAGACCGGCCTCATGGTGAAGCCCGAGTCCCTCAAGGTCGCCCACATCATCCACGGTGCCTGGGGCGTCGAAGCCCCCAACGGCTTCCTCACCGTCGTCTTCGCCGCCCACGAATGGACCGGCGAACCCGAAAACCGCGAACCCCGCAAGCACTCCCAGGTCCGCTGGGTCGACACCGACGCTGTCCCCGAGAACTTCGTGGATACCACTGCCAGCGCCCTGCATCACTACTTGGGTGGCAACTCTCAGGTATCACTTGACGGGTGGAACTAGCCCGTCTATCCAAGGCGGGCGAATCTTGAATCAGCCAACGACAGCACTGGAGACCTGGGTGCAGGGGCCGTCCGTATCACGGCGTTCGATCAAGAATTGCGAGCAAGCGTGGCTCGAAGGGGTTGCGCAGCTGAGGGTGGGTAATCGGGCCGCTGCGGCTGCATCCTTTCACGCGGCCGTCGCGCACAACCCTCTTGCTGCTGACGCCTGGCTGGGACTGCATGCCGCAGGGCAGCTCCAGGGCCAGGCGATCGAGGCCATGCATGGTCAAGCCCAGTCCTTCGGTGCCCTGCGCACGAAGCTCCAGACCCCGCTGTCCTCCCGGTTCCAGATCGGGAGCTATGTGAACTTCCGTTTAGAGACGTCTCGTGATCTGTGGCTCGCGAGGGCGGCGAAGTTCTTGGACGACGGCCTACTCGATCAAGCATGGAACATGCTCTCCCACGCAGTGCTCGACTGCGACGAGACCCGCTTCGTCTGCGCCCGCTACGCCGTCCTGAAGAAGGACTGGCCACTCCTTCTGACCTTTGCCGAGGGAATCCGGAACTCCTTCCTACGGGACGAGTCGCAGCTCTGTGTTGCGGCCAGTCTTATCGCCCAAGGCGTATCCCACGAGGCGCTCAACGTGTTGAGCCCCCTCCCACAAGCGTTGGCTGATAACGCCGGATTTCTCGGGGAGGTCGCCTACCTGCGTGGCCGTGCGTATGAGCAGCTCGGCCAGGCTGAGGAAGCCCTGAAGCAGTTCCAGACAGCGTTCCGGTACAGCCCGACCCTGGGTGATGTGGCCCAGCGGGCGAAGGTGGTGGCCTCGCCTGCTGCGCGCCTGCCCGCCCAGGCTGCTGGGGCTGCGCAAGAACGACGTGAGGATTCCTCCGGCGTCACTTTGAGTGACGAGGAGCGTTCGGCATTGCTGGACGAGGCGATGGCCGAACTCGACGAGATGGTCGGCCTGGCCCCGGTGAAACGCCAGGTGCGGACCCTGTCGGCACAGCTGAGGATGGCGGTAGTGCGAAGAGGTCAGGGCCTGGCTGCGGCACCGGCTCCACAGCACTTGGTATTTGCCGGGCCGCCCGGCACGGGCAAGACCACGGTGGCCCGCGTTGTAGGCAAGGTCTTCGCAGGGCTTGGCTTGCTGGCCCGAGGCCACGTCGTCGAAGCCCAGCGCGTTGATCTCGTGGGACAGCACCTCGGAGAGACGGCGATCAAGACATCAAAGATCATTGACGAGGCCCTGGACGGCGTTCTCTTCATCGACGAGGCGTACGCACTGTCCAACACCGGGTACTCGGGAGGTGACGCCTTCGGCAAGGAAGCCCTACAGGTGCTCCTCAAACGAGCCGAAGACGACAGGCACCGCCTGGTTGTGGTTCTCGCCGGCTATCCGAGCGAGATCGATGACCTCCTGTCCACCAACCCGGGTCTCACTTCCCGCTTCAACACTCGGGTGGACTTCCCTGCCTACTCGGCTGACGAGCTGGTGCTGATCGCGGAGTCATTCCTGGTAGCCCAAGGCGATGCCCTTACCGACGAGGCAGCGGTTGCGCTGCGCACGTCATGTGACCTCGTCGTCACCAATGGCCTGATCGACCGGCTTGGTAATGGTCGCTTCGCGCGCGAACTCGCTCGGAAGGCTGCCGCAGTGCGGGACCTGCGGGTCTACGACGCGCACGGCAGCTCTGGAGTCCCGTCGGAGGACGAGGTCATCACGCTGCATGTGGGTGATGTCATGGACGCGTACCAGGAACTCACTGAAAGCGTTCCGCCGAACCGCTGACTGGGGGATTGCGGATGTCTGCCAGTCCGCAGCCAGTCCGCAGGACACCCGTAAACGGCCGTCGGGAGTCAACGCATGCCAACGCGGAAACCCCAGGTCAGAGCCTTGGATGGGGCTCCGTCGCAGGTCAGGATCTGGCCTCAGGTATTCCGCTTCAACGTCTAGTCGTACAGGTCGGAAGGGGCCGGACTCGGAAGAGTCCGGCCCCTTCCGCGTTCCCGTGTCGGCGCGGAGCCGCGGAGTCAGGCGTGGGGGACCGCCGTGGCGAGGAGCACGTCGAACTCCTCGAGGCTGCGGGTGGTCGCGTGGGTCTTCGTCATGGCTTCTCCGCGGACCGCCGCGATGGGGCCGCGGGAGGCCGCGAGGGCGGCGCGGTCGGGGTAGAGGGCGCCGATGGCGGCTCTGCCGTGGTCGCGGTCGACGAGGAGGGAGATGCCGGACAGCCCGGAGATCTGCTGGACCTTGGGCAGCGAGGTGTCGCGGAACGTGCTCACCAGCAGGTCGACGTCGGACGGTTCGACGTCCATCCGGAGCAGGCGGAACGCCGCGCCGGGCCCGAGGTCCTCCGCGCGCCGGGCGACCACCGCCTCCCAGTTGTCGACCGCCGTCGTCTGCGCGAACGGCGACAGCAGCTCGTCCCGCCGCTTGCGCAGCTTCTCGAAGCTGGCCTCCCGGGAGGCCTCGTCCTCCCACCACGAACCCACCAGGAGCTTGCCGAGCTCGCGGTCGACGAACAACCCCATCCCGCGGTAGCCCGGCTGTGCCGACAGCAGCTCGCGCCCCTCGGTCCGGAGCGCCTCGGCGACCCCGTCGAGCGCGGCCGGATCACCCGTTGCGTAGATGCTGCGAACGTACATAGCGCCCATTCCTTCCTTTCCGGTGGCCTCGTGCGGGCTTGTGTCCGCCCGCTCCATCCGATGACCGGGGCGGACGACCGGCAACGTGGGCGGGGCAGTCAGGTGACACGGAGGGGGCGGAGGCGTTCTCCGGAGTCGGCTCGATCGCGCCCGCCCCCGGGGGCGGACGGCCCGCCTCGGCACGGGTGGGCCCCTCGCCCCACGTATCCTCGACTGCTGGGGAAACGGGGGAGAGGGATCGCGGAGGTAATACAGGTGGAGTTCCGGCTGCTCGGCTCCGTCGCGCTGGTGACGGAGGACGGAGACGTAGCCCTGGGGCCCGCCAAGCGGTCCAGTCTGCTCGCCATGCTCCTGCTGCGCCCCAACAGCGCGGTGAACGTGGGGCAGTTGATCGACGCCCTGTGGGAGGAGGAGCCGCCCACCCACGCCAAGACCGTCCTCCAGGGCCACGTCTCGCGGCTGCGGGCGCTGCTCGCCGAGCACGGCGCCGAGGCGTACGGGGTCGAGCTCGCCACGCAGGGGTCCGCCTATGTGCTGCGGATGCCCGAGTCGCTCGTCGACGCCCACCGGTTCGAGGAGCTCGTCGGGCTCGCCGGGGTGCAGAAGCGGCCCGCCGACGCCGTGCGGATGCTGCGCGAGGCGCTGTCGTACTGGCAGGGGCCCGCGCTCACCGGGACCGTGCACAGTCGACCCCTTGAGGCCGCCGCCGGGGGCCTGGAGGAGATGCGGCTCTCCTCGGTGGAAGCCCTCGCGGAGGCGTACGGGCGGCTCGGCGAGCACGGCAGGGCCGCCGCCGTCCTGCGTACCGAGGCCGTCGCGCACCCGCTGCGCGAGTCCCTGGCCGCCGCGCTGATGCTGGCCCTCGCCCGCTCCGGCCGCCAGTCCGACGCCATCGACTGGTACCACCGGACCCGGCGGCTGCTCGCCGAGGAGCTGGGCGTCGACCCCGGCGAGACGCTGAGCGAGGCGTACGCGACGCTGCTCCGTTCCGCCGAGCCCGTCTCCGCGCCCCGCCCCGCAGCCGAGGTCAAGGCCCCCGCGCCCGAGGGCCTGCCGCGCGCTCCGCGCGGCTTCACCGGGCGCGGCGCCGAACTCGCCGCGCTCGACCGGGCGGTCCGCGCCGGGGACGGCCCCGTCTGCCTCGTCACCGGGCCCGCCGGCGTCGGCAAGACCGCCTTCGCCGTGCACTGGGCCTACGAGCGCCGCGCCGACTTTCCCGACGGGCGGCTCTTCGCCGACCTGCGCGGCTTCAGCGACACCCCCGCGCCCGAAACCGCCGCCGTCCTGCGGGAGTTCCTGCTCGCCCTCGGCGTCCCGCCGCTGAAGGTCCCCGAGACCGTCGACGCGCGCGGGGCGCTGTTCCGCTCCCTCACCGGCGGGCGCCGGCTGCTCGTCGTCCTCGACAACGCCCGCTCCTCCGAACAGGTCCGGCCCCTGCTGCCCGGCGGCGACCACTGCGCCACCCTCGTCACCAGCCGCGACCGGCTCGGCGGCCTCATCGCCTCCGACGCCGCCCGCCCCGTACCGCTCGGACACCTGCAGCCCGCCGCCTCGACCGCCCTGCTCACCACCGTGCTCGGCGAGGAACGGGTCGCCGCCGAACCCGCCGCCGCCACCCGGCTCGCCCGGCTCTGCGACGGCCTGCCGCTCGCCCTCCGCGTGACGGCGGCCCGCCTGGCCGAGCGGCCGCAGTGGACCCTCGACGCGATGGTCGGCGAACTCGCCGACGAGCAGGGGAGGTTGGCGCTCCTCGACGTGGAGGACCGGGGCGTCTCCGCTGCTCTCCGGCTGACCGTGCAGCAGCTGCCCGAGTCCGCCGCCCGGATGTTCCGAGCGATCGGCCTGCACACGGGATCCGATGTGGACCGGTTCGCTGCGGGCGCGCTCGCCGGGACGACCCCCGGGCAGGCCTCCGCCGACCTGGACCGGCTCACCGCCGCGCACCTGCTCACCGAGGCCGTCCCCGGCCGCTGGACGCCGCACGACCTGGTGCGCCTCTACGCCCGCCATCTCGCCCCGCAGGCCGACCCCGAGGGCCTGCCCCGGCTCCTCGACCACTACCTGTACACGGGCCTCGCCGCCGACGCCGCCGCCGAGCCGGGCTCGCAGCCCTGCTACGCGCTGCCCGCCGACGCCCGACGGCCCGCCGCCACGAGGGAGTTCGAGGACCGTACGGCGGCGCTCGACTGGTACGCGGCCGAGCGCCCCGCCCTGGAGGGCGCGGTCGCCGCCGCGGCCGCCCTCGGGATGCACGACCGGGCCTGGCGGCTCGCGCTCATGCCGTGGCCGCTGATGCTCCGGCGGATCGGGGACGGCTGGACCCCGCTCCTGGAGGCCGGGCTCGCCTCGGCCGAGGCCATCGGCGACCTCGACGCGCAGTCGCGCGCGCGTGCCCTGCTCGGCTGGATCCTGCACGAGGAGGGCCGGAGCACCGAGGCCCTGGTCCACCTGGAGAAGGCGCCCGGCCTGGCCGCCCGGGTCGGCGACCCGATCAGCGAGGCCATCGCGTACGTCAACTACGCCGCCGTCCTCGACGCGACCGGCGAGCACGAGCGGGCCGGGCTGCTCATGCTGCACGCCGTCGACCTCGCCGACCGCACCGGCCACCCCTCCACCCAGGTGCTGACCCTCCAGCACCTGGCCGGCCACTGCCTCAAGGCGGAGGAGTACGAGGCGGCGCTCGCGCACACCCTTCGCGCCGGGGAACTGGTCGCGCCCGACGCGGTGGTCGTCCGGGCCTCGCTGCAGATCACCCGGGGCGAGGCACTCGCCGGTATCGGCCGTCTCGAAGAGGCCGCTGACCAGCTGGAACGGGCGATCGTCGCGGCCGACGCGGCCGGTTTCACCGAGGGTTCGGCACGGGCGGCGGCGCACCTTTCGCGGCTGTCAGCGGATCGTTAGCGGTACGCAAGCGGGACGGCAGCGCGGGTCGGGAAGCTGGATGCAGCACCGAGTGAGGTGCAACGGCGCACGTGGACCACGCGCGCCGACCGACCGCGTCAACGGGGGAGAACCACCATGCGCAACCACCGCAAGCACACCGTCCTGGCCGCCGCCGCCATCGCCGCCCTCTCGCTGGGCCTGACCGCCTGCGGCGGCGGGGACGCCACGGGCGCCAAGGACGCGGGCAGCGCGAGCGCCGCCACCCAGTCCTCCACCGGTACGGGCGACAACGGCACGACCGGCGGCGGCACGGCGGACCAGACCGCCACGAAGAGCGGCTCGACCACCGGTGGCTCGACGACCACGGGCGGCTCCACGGCCGGTGGCTCGACCGGCTCCACGGGCGGCTCCAAGGCCGGTTCCACGGGCTCGACCGGTTCCACCGGCGGCAAGAGCTCCGCCAAGACCCCCGCCTGCGCCTACGGCGACATCAAGGTCACGGCGGCGAAGGCGGACGAGGTCCCGACCGAGCACATCACCCTCACCGCCACCAACACCTCCGGCCGCTCGTGCACCCTGCTCGAGTACCCGCTCATCGCCTTCGGCCCGATCCAGACCGCCAAGGACATCCCGGCCGTCGCGAAGAGCAAGCCGGCCGCACCGATCGTCCTGAAGGCCGGCGCGCCCGCCTACGCGAACGTGCGGATCGCGCTCGGCGGCGTCCACGAGGACAACAAGGTCGTGAAGGAGTTCAACGTGAACCTCTTCGCCCCCGAGGGCCCGGCCGAGGGCAGCATCGTCGTCAAGGCCCCCGCCGGCGGCCTCGCCGTCGACGAGGCCGCCGCGAAGACGGGCTACTGGACGTACGAGCTCCGCAACGGCGCCGACGAGTTCTAGTCCGTACGAGCTCCGGTTCGTACGAGCTCCGGTCCGTGCGGGGCTCAGTCGGCCCGCGCTCCGAGCCGTACGCGGTTCAGGTCACCAGCCCCGTCTTCGCACCCGCCCCGCACAGCGGCACCACCGTGAGGCCGGGGCGGGGCGGGGCCGCGTTCACCGCCGCCCAGCAGGCCACGCCGGTCGCCTCCACGAACAGGCCCCGGCCGGCCAGGTCCCGCTGGGCGGCGCGGATCTGTTCCTCCGTCACCGTCAGGAACGTGCCGCCCGTCGCGCGGACCGCCCGCAGGATCTGGCCGGCGCGGGGCGGGGCCGGGATGGCGATGCCCTCGGCGAGGGTGGGGCGCGCGACGGCCGGTTCCGCCAGGTCCTCCGCGCCCGCGTGGAAGGCGGCGGCCAGCGGGGACACGGCCTCCGCCTGGACGGCGACGAGCGCGGGCCGGCGCTCGACGAGCCCGTGGCCGTACAGCTCCTCGACGGCGAGGGCGGCGCCCAGGAGCAGGGTGCCGTTGCCGACGGGGACGACGATCGTGTCCGGGAGGCGCCCGCCGAGCTCCTCCCACAGCTCGTACACATAGGTCTTGGTGCCGTGCAGGAAGTACGGGTTGTAGACGTGCGAGGCGTAGAAGACGCCCGGCTCGTCGGCCGCCTCGCGCGCCGCCCGGGCGGTCGCCTCGCGGTCGCCGGGCACCTCGACGATCCGGGCCCCGTGCGCCCGGATCTGCTCCAGCTTCTTGGGGGACGTGCCCTCGGGCACGTACACGACGCAGTCGAGCCCGGCCCGCGCGCCGTACGCGGCGATCGCCGTGCCCGCGTTGCCGCTGCTGTCGGCGAGGACCGTACGGGGCCGAAGGCGGCGGGCGTGCGCGGCGAGCATCACGGCGCCGCGGTCCTTGAAGGACAGGGTCGGCATGAGGAAGTCGAGTTTGGCCGAAACCGATTCGGTGAGGCGGACGAGGGGCGTGCGGCCCTCGCCGAGGCTCACCTCGGGCCCGTACGGGAGCGGAGGGAGCGCCTCCTCGTAACGCCACAATGAATTCACACGTGACGCGAGTGACGGGAGGGAGACCGGCGCGCTCTCGAAGGCGAGGTCCCAGGGGCCGCGGCACTTCGGACAACGCCAGGTGAGGGCGTCGGTGGGGGACTGGATCCGGCAGCGAGGGCACTCGTAGGCGGTCATGATCGGCAGCATGTCAGCTGTGTGGCACGGGCGTTGCGGAGTTGTGGGAGCCCTTGTGAGATTCCTATGGATCAGCCAACCTTTCGCTCGGCAGCCGGACGTTCGAGACGGCGCGGACCCCTCGCGTCGGATTGTCATGTCCATGCCGTGAATTCATGTCGCGCTCCTGCCTTACCCCACGAGGAGGACCCCCCGCATGTCAGTGATGCGTGCACCGCGTCGCCGGACAGCCACCGCCGCGGCCATCGCCGTCGCCGCGCTCGCTCTCGGCTCCCTCTCCGCCCTCCCGGCGGCCGCCGCGCAGGCCGCCCCCACGGGCGTCATCGAGAACGCCGGGGCCGAGGGCACCGTCCCGGGCAGCTACATCGTCACCCTCGACGAGTCCGCGCAGGCGGAGACCGCCAAGGGCCGGGCCGTCGCCGCCAAGTTCGGCGCGAAGATCAAGCGGACGTACACCTCGGCGATCAACGGCTACTCCGTCGAGCTCTCCGAGGCGCAGGCGCGGAAGCTCGCGGCCGACCCCGCCGTGACGAAGGTCGTCCAGAACCGCGTCTTCCACATCGACGGCACCCAGCCCTCCCCGCCCTCCTGGGGCCTGGACCGGATCGACCAGAAGGCCCTTCCGCTGAACCAGAGCTACACCTACCCGGACTCCGCGGGCCAGGGCGTCACCGCGTACATCATCGACACCGGCGTACGCATCACCCACACCGACTTCGGCGGCCGCGCCTCCTACGGCTACGACGCCATCGACAACGACAACACCGCCCAGGACGGTCACGGCCACGGCACCCACGTCGCCGGCACCGTCGCGGGCTCCACGTACGGCGTCGCCAAGAAGGCGAAGATCGTCGGCGTCCGCGTGCTCGACAACTCCGGCTCCGGCACGACCGAGCAGGTCGTCGCGGGCATCGACTGGGTGACGCGCAACGCCGTCAAGCCGGCCGTCGCCAACATGAGCCTCGGCGGCGGCGTCGACTCCGTCCTCGACGACGCCGTCCGCAACTCGATCGCCTCCGGCGTCACCTACGCGGTCGCCGCCGGCAACGAGACCGACAACGCCGCCAACCACTCCCCCGCGCGCGTGGCCGAGGCCATCACCGTCGGTGCCACCACGTCGAGCGACGCCAAGGCCAGCTACTCCAACTACGGCAGCGGTCTCGACCTCTTCGCCCCGGGCTCCTCCATCACCTCGTCCTGGGGCACCGGCGACACCGCCACCAACACCATCTCCGGTACGTCGATGGCGACCCCGCACGTCGCCGGCGCCGCCGCCCTCTACCTGGCGGACAACCCGACGGCGACCCCGGCACAGGTCTCCACGGCCCTGACGACCGCCGCCACCCCGAACGTCGTCACCAGCCCCGGCACCGGCTCCCCGAACAGGCTGCTGTACGTCGGCGGCGGCACCACCCCGCCGCCCACCGGCCCGAAGTTCGAGAACACCACGGACTACGCGATCAACGACAACGCGACCGTCGAGTCCCCGGTCACCGTCAGCGGCGTCTCGGGCAACGCCCCCTCGGCGCTCCAGGTGCCCGTGAACATCGTCCACACCTACATCGGTGACCTCCAGGTCCAGCTGATCGCCCCCGACGGCTCGGCGTACACGCTGAAGGCCTTCGGCACCGGCGGCAGCGCGGACAACATCAACACCACGTACACCGTGAACGCCTCCTCGGAGGTCGCCAACGGCACGTGGAAGCTGCGGGTCACCGACAACGCGAACTACGACACCGGGAAGATCGACTCCTGGGCCCTGCAGTTCTGAACCGCGCCTGATCCGCGCCTGATCCACGTCTGCACCTGAAAGTGGGGGGCGGTCGCCTGCGGGCGGCCGCCCCTTACGTACGATGCGCGACCGATCGTTTGTTCGCGTCGACCGCCGCAACAGGAGCCCCGCACCCGTGGATCCGATCCAGCCGAGCCAGCCGACCCCGCCGCCCGCAGGCGGCCCGCAGTCCGGAGGATGGCCCGCCCCGGGCCCGTACACCTCCCCGGGGATGCCGTACACCCCGTACGGTCAGCCCGGCGTGCCCGGTGCCGTCCCGTACGGGCAGCCGCCGCGGCGCACCACCAACGGCCTCGCCATCGGCTCCCTGGTCTCCGGCATCGTCTGCTGCCTCCCGCCCCTCGGACTGGTCCTCGGCCTCGTCGCCCTCCCGCAGATCAAGAAGAAGGACCAGGACGGCAAGGGGCTCGCGATCGCCGGCATCGTGCTCTCCGCCCTCAGCTCCCTGCTGCTCGTCATCGGGCTCGCGACCGGCGGCATCGGCTCGGCGTGGCACGACTTCAAGAAGGGCATGGACAAGGCCGCCCGCTCGCAGTCGGCGTTCTCGCTGCGCAAGGGGCAGTGCTTCACCGACAGCAGCAAGGGGACGGAGTACGCGACGGACATCAGGGTCGTCGACTGCGCCCGCCCGCACAGCGGCGAGGTCAGCGGCGGCTTCGAGCTCACCGGCTTCGACGAGTGGCCCGGCGAGGACGCGATCGACGAGCTCGCGGAGGAGCGCTGCGAGACGATCAACGCGGCGTACGCGATGGACACCTGGGCGATCCCGCGGGACGTCTGGATCGCCTACTACCCGCCCAGCAGCCAGAGCTGGCGGCTCGGCGACCGGGCCGTGACCTGCGCGTTCTCCGGCCAGAAGAAGACGACGAGGTTCTCGGGCTCGGTGCGCTCCGACAGCACCACCCTGAACGGGGACCAGAGCCACTTCCTGACCACCGTGAACCCGATCGAGAGGGTCACCTACCGGGAGCCGGAGGACGACCCGGACGAGGACTTCGCCGCCAACAAGGCCTGGGCCGGGGAGCTCCTGGCGGCGATCGACGCGGCCCGCGAGGGCCTGGGGCGGCACTACTGGCCGGGCGAGTCCACGGCCCCGGTCGAGGCGCTCCGCAAGGAGCTCGCCACCGCCTCGAAGCGCTGGGGCGAGCTGGCCGAGGCGCCCGACGCGGACGCGTACTGGGAGGCGTACGACGCCGCCTGGGACGCCCTCCCCGAGGACCTGGGCGCGGACGCGCGGACCGCGCTCGGTCTGACGGACACGCTGCCGGAGGGCGAGGGCACCTCGGTCTGAGGGGCTGAGCCGGTCCGAGCCGGTCACCTCGTGATGTGACCGTGGGTAACCGATGCATTCATCACTTCGAGTGAAACTTTGGCCCATGCTTGCGGATCGCGACCGTCGGTTGTCAGGCTGTAGCTGTCAGTCAACCTGAGGGGAGTGTCCAGTGACGTTCGGTGAGCAGCCCGCCTACCTGCGCGTGGCGAGCGATCTGCGGGAGAAGATCGCCAACGGCTCGCTTCCGCCGCATACCCGTCTCCCCTCGCAGGCACGCATCCGCGAGGAGTACGGGGTGTCGGACACCGTCGCGCTGGAGGCCCGCAAGGTGCTCATGGCCGAGGGGCTCGTGGAGGGGCGCTCGGGTTCGGGGACCTATGTGCGCGAGCGTCCCGTGCCGCGGCGGATCGCCCGCTCCGGCTACCGTCCCGCGTCCGGCGCCAGCCCCTTCCGGCAGGAGCAGGCCGCCGAAGGGGCCCGCGGCACCTGGGAGTCGCGCAGCGAGCAGGAGCCGGCGAGCGCCGAAGTGGCCGAGCGGCTCGGCATCGAGCCGGGGGAGCGGGTGATGTGCACGCGGTACGTGTACCGGGACGGGGGCGAGCCCATGATGGTCTCCACCTCCTGGGAGCCCCTCGCCGTCACCGGCCGGACGCCGGTCATGCTGCCCGAGGAGGGCCCGCTGGGCGGCTGCGGCGTCGTCGAGCGCATGGCGGCCATCGACGTGGTCGTGGACAACGTGGTGGAGGAGGTGGGGGCCAGGCCCGGCCTCGCCGAGGAACTCCTGGCCC
>NZ_MWIG01000310.1:0-39804 GCF_002156145.1 Streptomyces sp. NRRL B-24572
CTGCTGCGGGTAGCCGTACGGCTGCTGCGCGGGCTGCCCGTACGGACCGGGCTGGCCGTACGGACCGGGCTGCGGGGCCTGGCCCGGCTGCTGCGGGTATCCGTAACCGGGCTGCGGCGCCTGCGGCGGCACGGGCGGCGTGGCCGGGGCCTGGTTCGGGTCCTGGGGGGCTCCGAAGCCCCCCGGCGGCTGGTTGCTGGGCGGCTGGGTCATCAGCGGTTCCCCCTTGACGTGAACGGGCTTTCTTTCTACCACTCACGGCATGGCGCAAAAGCGACCGGTCCGCCCCTTGTACCCAAGGGAGGACCGGCCTGTGATGCCCTCGTTATGCGTCGCGGACGCGAAGTGCGGCTACGCGTCCTCGGCCAGCTCCAGCCAACGCATCTCCAATTCCTCCCGCTCGGCCGCGAGTTCCCGGAGCTCCGCGTCGAGCTTCGCCACCTTCTCGAAATCGGTGGCGTTGTCCGCGATCTGCGCGTGCAGCTTCGCCTCCTTGTCGGAGAGCTTGTCGAGCTGCCGCTCGACCTTCTGCAGCTCCTTCTTGGCGGCGCGCGCGTCGGCGGCGGAGACGCCCGGCTTCTGCTGCGCGGGCGCGGCGGCGGGCGTCGGGAGCGACGCCTCGATCATCTTCTGCCGCCGCTCCAGGTACTCCTCGATGCCGCGCGGCAGCATCCGCAGGGTCTTGTCGCCGAGCAACGCGAACGTCCGGTCCGTGGTGCGCTCGATGAAGAACCGGTCGTGGGAGATGACGACCATGGAGCCCGGCCAGCCGTCGAGGAGGTCCTCCAGCTGGGTCAGGGTCTCGATGTCGAGGTCGTTGGTGGGCTCGTCGAGGAAGAGGACGTTCGGCTCGTCCATCAGCAGCCGGAGCAGCTGGAGGCGGCGCCGCTCACCACCGGACAGATCACCGACGGGAGTCCACTGCTTCTCCTTCGAGAACCCGAACTGCTCGCACAGCTGCCCGGCGGTCATCTCGCGGCCCTTGCCGAGGTCGACCCGGTCGCGGATCTGCTGCACGGCCTCCAGGACGCGCAGCGTGGCGGGGAGCTCGGTGACGTCCTGGGAGAGGTAGGCGAGCCGGACGGTCTTGCCGACGACGATCCTCCCGGCGGCGGGCTGCTTCTCGCCCTGGCTGACGGCCGCCTCGGCGAGCGCCCGCAGGAGTGAGGTCTTGCCCGCGCCGTTGACGCCGACGAGGCCGATGCGGTCGCCGGGCCCGAGCTGCCAGGTGAGGTGCTTGAGCAGCTCCTTGGGACCGGCGGTGATGCTCACGTCCTCCAGGTCGAAGACCGTCTTGCCGAGGCGGGCGTTGGCGAACTTCATCAGCTCGCTGGTGTCGCGCGGCGGCGGCACGTCGGCGATCAGCTCGTTCGCGGCCTCGATGCGGTAGCGCGGCTTGGAGGTACGGGCGGGGGCGCCGCGCCGCAGCCAGGCCAGCTCCTTGCGCATCAGGTTCTGCCGCTTGGCCTCCTCCGTGGCGGCGATCCGCTCGCGCTCGGCGCGGGCGAAGACGTAGTCGGAGTAGCCGCCCTCGTACTCGTGCACGTCACCGCGCTGCACGTCCCACATGCGGGTGCAGACCTGGTCGAGGAACCAGCGGTCGTGGGTGACGCAGACGAGCGCCGAGCGGCGGCTCTGGAGGTGGCCGGCGAGCCAGGCGATGCCCTCGACGTCGAGGTGGTTGGTGGGCTCGTCGAGGACGATCAGGTCCTGCTCCTCGATGAGGAGCTTCGCGAGCGCGATGCGCCGCCGCTCGCCACCGGAGAGCGGCCCGATGACCGTGTCGAGGCCCTTCTCGAACCCCGGCAGGTCGAGCCCGCCGAAGAGCCCGGTGAGCACGTCGCGGATCTTGGCGCTGCCCGCCCACTCGTGGTCGGCCATGACGCCGATGACCTCGTGCCGGATGGTGGCCTTCGGGTCGAGGGAGTCGTGCTGCGTGAGCACCCCGAGCCGCAGCCCGCCACTGTGGGTGACGCGGCCGGTGTCGGCCTCCTCCAGCTTGGCGAGCATCCGGATGAGGGTGGTCTTGCCGTCGCCGTTGCGCCCGACGACCCCGATCCGGTCCCCTTCGGAGACGCCGAGCGAGACCCCGTCGAGCAGGGCACGGGTGCCGTACACCTTGCTGACGTTCTCGACATTGACCAGGTTGACGGCCACGTTGACTCCTGTACGGGGTGATCGATCGACGTCCAGGGTACGTGGGCCGGTGCCGTGGCCGGGGCGCCGGGACGCAGGACCAGGTCGCCGACGGCGCGCGACACGCCCCCTCTCCGAATCTCCGTCGCCATCGGCCTCACCGAGTTCGACGAGATCTGGGCCGCTCCACCAGGAGCCAGCCCGCCAGCGTCATCGCCACCGCCGCCGGGGCGGTGACGCGGACCGCGACCAGGGTCGCCGCGTGGCCCTCCAGGAGGCCGCCCAGGCCCGTCATCGAGAGGCCGAGGATCCCGAAGAGGGCAAGGGCGACGCCCAGGGCCGCGAGCGGGGCGGAGCCGGTCTCCGGGCGGAGCGCGGGAACCGGGGCCTCGAAGCGGCGGAAGGCCGTCACGAGGAGCGCCGTGAGGAGTGCCGCCGCCGCGAACCGGAGCGGGACCTGTGCCCACCAGCCGGCCGAGGCCGGGGCCGGGAGTTCCGCGCCGAGGCCGAGCAGCGCCCCGTACACCCCGAGCATGGCCGTCAGGTGCCACAGGAACGCCGTCATCGCGATCCCGTTGGCGGCGACCACCGTCCGCCACACCCCGGCGCGGGCGACGAACCGCGCGCCCGGGCCCTTGAGGAGTTCGACCGCGCCGACCAGCCACAGCCCGTGGCAGAGCAGGGCGAGGGTCGGCGGCGCCATGTTCGAGACCTTCTCCCCCGGCATTCCGACCATCGACAGCGGGTACGGCCCGAGGGCGACAAGGGCCGTCGCGCCGAGGAGGCCCGCGCCGACGAGCAGGGCCGGGCGGCGGATCATGCCGTCGGCGCGGAGGAAGCCGAGCTGGTGGACCGCGAGCCACACGAACGCGAAGTTCAGGAACTCGACGAAGGGCGCGTCCGCCGCGAACCGCAGCGCGTCCACCACCACCGCCCCGCCGACGAGCGCTCCGAACGCGCCCCAGCCCCACCGCTCGTGCAGCCGCAGCAGCGGCGGCGTGAAGGCCACCATCGCGAGGTAGATCCCGATGAACCACAGTGGCTGTGTGACGAGCCGCAGCGCGACCCCGGTGAGCCCTCCCCCAGCCTCCGGCCGGGGGGACCCCCCTCTCGCTCCGCTCGCCGCCCCGGACAGCTGGAGCACGAGCGCGGCCGCGCCCCACACCCCGACGAACACCATCGTCGGCCGCAGCAGCCGCCGGAGCCGGGCCCGCAGGAAGGCCGCGTACTGCGGGCGCGAGCGGTGGGCGAGGGCGTGCGAGAAGCCGCCGACGAAGAAGAACACCGGCATCACCTGGAACACCCAGGTCACCACCTGGAGTTCCGGCACGACGGCGAGCAGGTTCCCGACCTGCCCGTCGGCGGTGACGGCCGCCATCAGCCAGTGGCCGAGGACGACGACCGCGAGCGAGGCGACCCGGAGCAGGTCGACGTACCGGTCCCGTGTCGCCGGTGTGGCGGCGGCGAGTTCACGCGCGCTGATTCCCATGGGGGTACGGTCCCGTTGCCGCCCGGGGGCGCGACAGGGCGCGCGTACTCAACCGGCGGCTGAGTACGCGCGGCGACCCCGTCGCTCGCGGCGGGCGAGCACGCCGCCCCGGCGGGCACCCACGGCGGAGGCCCCGGGCGAAGGCGACCGGAAGGTGCCGGGGGCCGTGCGGACCAACCGGGCTGATCGCGTCGGCCACGCGGGCGACGGCCGGGCGAGGCTGCCCCCTGCCGGGGCGGCGGGTCGCCATGGTCGTCCCATGCCACCGACTCCCGAGACCCCCGAGGAGAGGCCCATGCGCCGCATCCCCCGCCTGGCCGCCGTGGCCGCCGCCACCGCCGCCCTCACCGTGCTCGCCGCAGGCCCCGCGTCGGCCGTCGACCCGACCGTCACGGACCCGCACATCGTCGCCCACTTCGACTTCGCCGCCGGGGAGACCCCCGAGAACATCGCCCTCGCGCCCGACGGCTCCGCCTACCTGACCTTCGCCTACGCCCACAAGGTGGTGCGGGTCGGCAGGGACGGGTCCGGGCCGACGGACGTCGCGACCTTCCCCACGGTGGTCGACCCGACGGCGGCCGCCGTCACGGGCATCGTCCGCGCCCACGACGGCACCCTGTACGTCAACTACGCCACCGGCACCGCCGACGAGAACGGCATCTGGCGCATCCGCCCCGACGGCAGCGCGCCCCAGCGGATCGTGAAGGTGCCGATGAGCGGCTTCCCCAACGGTCTCGCCCTCGACGAGAAGTGCGACACCCTGTACGCCGCCGACTCGTCACGCGGCCGCGTGTGGAGCGCGCCGGTGCCGGCGGGCGACGAAGAGGTGGAGGCGACGCTCTGGGCCACCGGATCGGCCCTCCTGCCGACCCAGGAGCTCCCCTTCGGCGCCAACGGCCTCAAGATCCACGACGGCGCCGTCTGGGTGTCCAACACCGCCCACGGGACCCTGCTCCGCATCCCGATCGAGAAGGACCGGACCGCGGGGCCCATCGAGACCCGGGCCACCGGGCTCGACGGGATCGACGACTTCGCCTTCACCGGCCACGGCAACACGGCCCTCGCCGCCCTGAACACCCAGAACAAGCTGGAACTCGTACGCCCCGACGGCACCCACAAGACCGTCCTCACCCGCGCGGACGGCCTCGACGGCCCGACCTCCGTAGCCGTGCGCGCCAAGACCCTCTACGTGAACAGCGCGGCCTTCTTCAACACCGTGGACCCGGACCCGAACCTCCTCCTGGCCCGGATCTCCAGGAACAAGCTCTGACCGGCTTCCTACGACGCCCCCGGGGCCGTGCGGACCAACCGGGGTCATCGCGTCGGCCACGCGGGCGACGGCCGGGCGAGGCTGCCCCCTGCCGGGGCGGCGGGTCGCCATGGTCGTCCCATGTCACCGACTCCCGAGACCCCCGAGGAGAGGCCCATGCGCCGCATTCCCCGCCTGGCCGCCGCCACCGCGGTCGCCGCCGCCCTCACCGTGCTCGCCGCAGGCCCCGCGTCGGCCGTCGACCCGACCGTCACGGACCCGCACATCGTCGCCCACTTCGACTTCGCCGCCGGGGAGACCCCGGAGAACATCGCCCTCGAACCCGACGGCTCCGCCGACATCACCCTCGCCTTCGCGCACAAGGTCGTCCGCGTCGCCAAGGACGGCACCAAGACGCCCGTCGCCGAGCTCCCCACGGTGGCGAACCCGCAGACGCCGAACCTCGGCGCCGCCCTCGCCCTCGGCATCGCCCGCGCCCACGACGGCACCCTGTACGTCGCCTACGCCACCGGCACCGCCGAGACCGGCATCTGGCGCATCGCCCCCGGCGGCGGCGCGCCGCGGCAGATCGCCCAGCTGCCCGCCGACGCGTTCCCCAACGGCATCGCCCTCGACGAGCACTGCGACACCCTCTACGCCGCCGATTCGAACCGCGGCGAGGTGTGGAGCATCCCGCTGGACGGCGAAGACCCCTTCGTCTGGGCCTCGGGGCCGGAGCTCGCGCCGTCCCCGCAGCTTCCCTTCGGCGCCAACGGCCTCAAGATCCACGACGGCGCCGTCTGGGTGTCCAACACGGCCCAGAGCACCCTGCTCCGCATCCCGTTCGAGGAGGACCGGAGCGCGGGTCCCGTCGAGACCAGGGCGACCGGGCTCACCGGGATCGACGACTTCGCCTTCACCGGCCACGGCGACACGGTCCTCGCCGCGCTGAACACGGTCAACAAGCTGGAGCTCGTCCGCCCCGACGGCACCCACAAGACCGTGCTCACCGAGGCCGACGGGCTCGACAACCCGACCTCCGCGGCCGTACGCGCCAAGACCGTCTACGTCCCCAGCGCGGCCTACTTCGACACCGTGAACCCGGACCCGAACCTGCTCCTGGCCCGGATCTCCAGGAACAAGCTCTAAAGAACCGTCGCGCCCGGCGCCGGGGACGTCGTCGGGCGGGCCGCACGGCAGGTGCCGGAGGCGGTGAGGGCGGCGGCGACCGTGGCCGCCGCCTCCGCGTCCTTCACCAGGAACGCCGTCGTCGGGCCCGAGCCCGAGACCAGCGCCGCGAGCGCGCCCGCCTCGACGCCGGTCGTCAGGGTCTCGGCGAGCGAGGGGCGCAGGGAGAGCGCCGGGGCCTGGAGGTCGTTGGCGAGGGTGGCGGCGAGAGCGGTGGTGTCGCCGGTCGCCAGGGCCTCCAGGAGGGCCGGGGAGGCGGCCGGCTCGGGGACGTCCACGCCCTCCGCGAGGCGGTCGAACTCGCCGTACACCGCCGGCGTCGAAAGACCGCCGTCGGCGACGGCGAACACCCAGTGGAAGGTGCCCCCGACCGGCAGCTCCGTCAGCTTCTCGCCGCGCCCGGTGCCGAGCGCCGCCCCGCCGACGAGGCTGAACGGCACGTCGGAGCCGAGTTCGGCGCAGATCTCCAGGAGCGTCTCGCGCGGGGTGTCCAGGCCCCAGAGCGCGTCGCAGGCGAGCAGCGCGCCCGCGCCGTCCGCGCTGCCGCCGGCCATGCCGCCGGCGACCGGGATGTCCTTCTTGATGTGCAGGTGCACGTCGGGGGAGATGCCGTGCCGGGCGGCGAGCAGTTCGGCGGCGCGCGCGGCCAGGTTGCTGCGGTCCAGCGGCACCTTGTCGGCGTCCGGGCCCTCGCAGGTGACGGTCAGCGCGTCGGCGGGGGTGGCGGTGACCTCGTCGTACAGGGAGACGGCGAGGAAGACGTTGGCCAGGTCGTGGAAGCCGTCGGGGCGGGCGGCGCCGACCGCGAGCTGGACGTTGACCTTGGCCGGGACCCGTACGGTCACGCCGGGCGCGGCGGCCGACGCGGAGCGGGCTCCCTGGGACTCCGTACCGCCGCTCATGCCTTCGCCTCCGGCTTGTTCTCCGCGATCCGTGCGAACTCCTCGACCGTCAGCGACTCGCCCCGCGCCTGCGGCGAGATCCCGGCCTTCACCAGGGCCTCCTCCGCCGCGGCGGGCGAGCCGGCCCAGGTCGCGAGGGCGGCGCGCAGGGTCTTGCGGCGCTGTGCGAAGGCCGCGTCGACGACCGCGAAGACCTCCTGCCGGGTGGCGGTGGTCGGCAGCGGTTCGGTGCGGCGGACGAGGGAGACGAGGCCGGAGTCGACGTTCGGCGCGGGCCAGAACACGTTGCGGCCGATGGCGCCGGCGCGCTTGACCTCGGCGTACCAGTTGGCCTTGACGGAGGGGACTCCGTACACCTTGTTCCCGGGCTTCGCGGCGAGCCGGTCGGCGACCTCGGCCTGGACCATGACGAGGGTCCGCTCGATGCTCGGGAACCGCTCCAGCATGTGGAGCAGGACGGGCACGGCCACGTTGTACGGCAGGTTCGCGACGAGCGCGGTGGGCGGCGGGCCCGGGAGCTCCTCGACGTGCATCGCGTCGGAGTGGACGAGCGCGAAGCGGTCCTTCTTCTGCGGCATGCGGGCGGCGATCGTCGACGGCAGCGCGGCGGCGAGGATGTCGTCGATCTCGACGGCCGTCACGCGGTCGGCGGCCTCCAGGAGCGCCAGGGTGAGGGAGCCGAGTCCGGGACCCACCTCCACGACCACGTCGTCGGGCCGCACCTCGGCCGTGCGGACGATCCGCCGGACGGTGTTGGCGTCGATGACGAAGTTCTGGCCCTTCTGCTTCGTGGGGCGCACGCCGAGGGCGGCGGCCAGCTCACGGATGTCGGCGGGGCCGAGGAGGGCGTCGGGGCTTTCGGGGCCGGTGGTGGTGCTCACCGGTACAGCGTACGGGGCGCCGGTGGGGCCGACCTACGGCTCACCGGCACGGGCGGCCGCCCAGGCGGCTACCCGTGGGTGAGCCGGCGCCCGCAGTGGGGCCAGGGGCTCGCCCCCCGCTGCACGTACAGCTTCTTCGCGCGGAAGGTCTGCTCGGCGGCGGGCGCGTTCTGGGCGGTGCCGGTGCCGCCGAGGGCGTGCCAGGTGCCGGGGTCGAACTGGTAGAGCCCGCCGTACGTCCCCGAGGGGTCGACCGCGTTCGGGCGGCCGCCGGACTCGCAGGCGGCGAGGGCGCCCCAGTCGAGGCCGTCGGCGCCGGCGACGGAGGTGGGCAGCGGCCGGGTGCCGATCCGCACCTTGCGGCTGACGGGTTCGCGGACGATCTCCTCGCCGGTCCTGCGGGGCCGCTGCTTGACGCCGTTGACCGTGCGCAGGCTGTACGTGACGCGGCGGACGCCCGGGACTCCCTGCCGTTCGACGGCCTCGGTGCCGGCGAAGAGCTCGGGGTCGCGGACCTGCTCGACGGCGTACGGGATGGACTCCTCCCGCACCTGCCGGGAGCCGGTGATGCGGAGCACGTTCACGGTCTGGCCGTCGCGGGGGAAGGAGTCGGCCGGGACGGAGGTGGTGTCCTGGCCGGAGAGGGTGATCCCGGCCTCGGTGAGGGCTTCCCGGACGGTGGCGGCGTTCGTGCGGATGGTCCGTTCGCGCCCGTCGGCCAGGAAGGTGACGGCCCGCTCGGTGCGGACGTCGAGGGCGAGGCCCTGGCGGGAGATGGTGGCGCCGCGGGAGGCCGAGAGGTAGGCGCCCTCGGCGCGGACGCCGAGCTGGCGCAGGGCGCCCTCGACGGTCCCGGCGGTCGTCCAGACCTGGCGGCGCTGTCCGTCGAGGGTGAGGGAGACCGGGCGGCCGTAGCGGACGACGATCTCGTCACCGCTGGCCAGGGCCTCGCCGGGGCCCGGGGCGACGATGTCGTGGTCGCCGACGGCGACGCCCTCGTCGGCGAGGAGCTCCCGCACGTCGTCGGCGAAGGTGTGGAGGGTGCGCGGGACGCCGTCGACGGTGAGCTCGACGGCCTTGTCGTCGGCGACGAAGGCGCTGGTGCCGCCGGCGAGGAAGGCGACGACGAGGGCCTGCGGGACGAGTTTCCGCAGGCCTTCGCCCGTGCCGCCGGAGGCCTTGCGGCGGCGGGCGGCCCGGCGGGCCCCGGCGCGGGAGCCCTGCCCGGGCACGACGGCGGGGGCGGGCACGAGGCCCGGCACGACGAGGGGCGCCGTCTGCGTCGGCTGCTCGTGGACGGGCAGGGTCGCGCCCGCGCCCCGCCCTCCGACTCGGTGACTGCCCTGGGAAGTGCTCACGAGGCCGGGACACTAGCCCCGGCGACCGCTACTCTCCCGGACGACCCGACTACGACACGTAACCGTTATGGATCGGTGATGCTCGGTAATCGGTGATGCTCAGTAGTCGAAGGCGCGGGCCGTGTTCACGGCGATCGCCTCGGCCAGCTCGTTCTCCCCGATCCCGCGCACCTCGGCCATGGCCCGGACGGTGACCGGGATCAGGTACGGGGCGTTCGGACGGCCGCGGAAGGGCGCCGGGGTCAGGAAGGGGGCGTCGGTCTCGACGAGGACCAGTTCGAGCGGGGCGATCGCGAGGGCGTCGCGCAGCGGCTGGGCGTTCTTGAAGGTGACGTTGCCGGCGAAGGACATGTAGTAGCCCTTGGCGGCGCAGATCTCGGCCATGGCGGCGTCGCCGGAGTAGCAGTGGAAGACGGTCCGCTCGGGGGCGCCCTCCTCGTCCAGGACGCGCAGGACGTCGGCGTGGGCCTCCCGGTCGTGGATGACGAGGGCCTTGCCGTGGCGCTTGGCGATCTCGATGTGGGCGCGGAAGGAACGCTCCTGCGCGGCGATGCCCTCGGGGCCCGTACGGAAGAAGTCGAGGCCGGTCTCGCCGACGCCGCGCACGTGCGGCAGGGCGGCGAGCCGGTCGATCTCGGTGAGGGCGTCGTCGAGGGCCGCGTCGCCGCCGCCCTGACGGGCACCCTGGCGGGACCAGCCGTCCGGGTCGCCGAGGACGATCCGCGGGGCTTCGTTGGGGTGCAGCGCGACGGCGGCGTGCACGTTCTCGTGGGCGGCGGCCGTCTCGGCGGCCCACTGCGAGCCCTTCACGTCGCAGCCGACCTGGACGACGGTGGTCACGCCGACGGCGGCGGCCTTGACGAGGGCCTCCTCGACGGTCCCTGACTGCAGGTCCATGTGGGTGTGCGAGTCCGCGACCTCCACGAGGAGGGGTTCGGGCAGCGGCGGCGGGGCGTCCTTGGCACTCATGACCCCGATCGTACGAGGGCCATGAGTGCCGATGCGCGGGGTTACCGGTGGCCTCCTGGTGACACCGGAGCGGGTCGCGCGTGGACTACTGGTGACGTCGGAAGGGGTGGAAGAGGTCGGACAGGTGCCAGTGGTGCGGTACCGGCGGCGCCGGCGACTTCTCGGGAACGTCCTCGGTCAGCTCCTGGCCGATGGGTCCGGCCGGTGAGACGGGCTTCGTCGCCCGCGCCCCGTGCTGGTGCTTCTCGGTGGCGGCGATCAGGTCGAGCACCGACGCCACCTGCCCCGCGCGCATGATGCGGACGACGTGTCCGCTGCAGTTCATGCAGGTGGGGCTGGACAGCGGGGACGGGACCCGCTCTCCGTCGGCCTTGTAGACGACGAATTCCTGGCCGGCGGCGTCGACGTGGTGCTCGATGTCGTACGCCTGCTCCCAGCCGTATCCACAGCGCATGCAGGCGAAGGCGTACGCCTCATGGGCGACGGATATGCCGGTGCCGGTGATCTCGCTCATTCCAGCTCCTCTCCACTGATCAGTGGACGCCTTTTCGGGCCGGAACGCATCAGCGGGGAAGGAACCATGGAAGGCTTTTGGTCCTTCCCTTGCCAAGCGCCCTGGGAAGAGTCCCGGCGCCGGGTTCGGCTTTGCCTTTCAGATTAGTCCTTTACTCTTTCCAGAGCTCGACGCGTCCGCATTCTTTGCCGCGACCACGGCATCGAACACCTCCCGCTTGGGAAGTCCCGCCTCCGCCGCGACGGCGGCGATGGCCTCCTTGCGGCGCTCCCCCGCCTCCTCGCGCACCCGCACCCTGCGCACCAGCTCCTCCGCGTCGAGCTCGGCGGGGCCGGTCTCCGGGGCGCCCTCGACGACGACGGTGATCTCGCCGCGTACGCCCTCCTTCGCCCAGTCCGCGAGCTCGCCGAGCGGGCCGCGCTTGACCTCCTCGTACGTCTTGGTCAGCTCGCGGCAGACGGCGGCCCGGCGGTCGACGCCGAAGACCTCGGCCATCGCGGCGAGGGTGTCGTCGAGGCGGTGCGGGGCCTCGAAGTAGACGAGGGTCCTCCGCTCGTCCGCGACCTCGCGGAGGCGGCCCAGGCGCTCGCCGGCCTTCCTCGGCAGGAAGCCCTCGAAGCAGAAGCGGTCCACGGGGAGGCCGGAGAGGGCGAGCGCGGTGAGCACGGCGGACGGGCCGGGGACGGCCGTCACCTTGATGTCCTGCTCGACGGCGGCGGCGACGAGCCGGTAGCCGGGGTCGGAGACGGACGGCATGCCCGCGTCGGTCACGAGCAGCACCCGGGCGCCGCCGACCAGGGCCTCGACGAGCTCCGGCGTACGGGCGGACTCGTTGCCCTCGAAGTACGAGACGACCCGGCCCGTGGTGTGGATGCCGAGCGCCCGGGTCAGGCCGCGCAGCCTCCGGGTGTCCTCGGCGGCCACGATGTCCGCGCTCTGCAGCTCGGTGGCGAGGCGGGGCGGGGCGTCCGCGATGTCACCGATGGGGGTCCCTGCGAGTACCAGCGTTCCTGTCACACGGGACATCCTCCCAGCCCGGACAGGCGACGCGCACAGGCGCGTTCCCTACGATGGCGCGGTGACCAGTACCGCACCCGAGGCCCTGGAGGGCCAGCACCCCGTGGCGGCGCCCGTGGCAGAGTCCTCTTCGTGGCAGCAGAGGCTGCGGCGCTTCGGCTACGTGCCGCCCGCCGGAGAGCCGATCGGGCTGCGGGAGCGGCTCGTCCCCCCGTACACCCGGCCGTCCGAGCGGACGTGGTCGCTCCTCGGCATCGGCCCCGGCGCCGCCGAGCGGCTGTGGCGGCTGACGGCCTGGGGCGGTCCGCTCCTGGTCACGGCGGTCGCGGGCCTGCTGCGGTTCTGGAACCTGGGCAAGCCGCACGCGGTGATATTCGACGAGACGTACTACGCCAAGGACTCCTGGGCCCTGATCAACCAGGGGTACGAGGGGGCCTGGCCGAAGGACATCGACAAGACGATCCTCACCGATCCCGGCTCGGTCCTGATCCCGACCGACCCGGGCTATGTCGTCCACCCGCCGATGGGCAAATGGGTGATCGGCGTCGGCGAGAAGCTCTTCGGCTTCGAGCCCTTCGGCTGGCGCTTCATGGTGGCGCTGCTCGGCACGCTGTCGGTGCTGATGCTGTGCCGCATCGGCCGCCGCCTGTTCCGCTCGACGTTCCTGGGCTGTCTGGCGGGCCTGCTGCTCGCCGTCGACGGGCTGCACTTCGTGATGAGCCGCACCGCGCTGCTCGACCAGGTGCTGATGTTCTTCGTGCTCGCCGCCTTCGGCTGCCTCCTCCTCGACCGGGACCGGACGCGGGCGCGGCTCGCGGCGGCGCTCCCCGAGGACGAGGAGGGCGTGCTCCGGCCGGACGCGGAGATCGCGGAGGGCCTGCGCCTGGGCTGGCGGCCGTGGCGGCTCGCGGCCGGCGTGTCCCTGGGCCTCGCGGCGGCGACCAAGTGGAACGGCCTGTACGTGATGGTCGGCTTCGGCCTGCTCACGGTCCTGTGGGACGTCGGCGGCCGCCGTACGGCCGGCGCGGTCCGCCCGTACCTCGCGGTGATCAAGAAGGACCTGGTCCCGGCGTTCGTGTCGGTGGTGCCGGTGGCGATCGGGACGTACCTGGCGACCTGGACGGGGTGGCTGGTCACCGACAAGGGCTACTTCCGGCACTGGGCCGAGGACCACGACAAGGCGGTCGGCGGCGGCACCTGGGGCTGGCTCCCGGACTGGCTGCGCAGCCTGTGGCACTACGAGTCCGAGGTGTACACCTTCCACGTCGGACTCACCTCGCCGCACACCTACCAGTCGAACCCCTGGTCCTGGATCGTCCTCGGCCGCCCCGTCTCGTACTTCTACGAGTCCCCCGCCCCCGGTACCGCGGGCTGCCCGGCCACGGCGAAGGAGAAGTGCGCCCAGGAGGTCCTGGCCCTCGGCACCCCGCTCCTGTGGTGGGCGGCGTGCTTCGCGATCCTCTACGTCCTGTGGCGCTGGGCCTTCCGCCGCGACTGGCGCGCGGGCGCGATCGCCTGCGGCATCGCGGCCGGCTGGCTCCCCTGGTTCCTTTACCAGGAACGCACCATCTTCCTTTTCTACGCGGTCGTCTTCGTGCCTTTCCTGTGCCTGGCGGTGGCCATGATGCTGGGTGCGATCATCGGCCCCCGCGGTTCATCGGAAAGACGCCGGACTTTCGGCGCGGTGGCGGCGGGATGTCTCGTCCTGCTCATCGTCTGGAATTTCATCTACTTCTGGCCCCTGTACACCGGGACTCCCATTCCGATGGACCAGTGGCGGAACAGGATGTGGCTCGACACCTGGGTGTAGCGGAGGGATGACGAGCGGGAGGGCGCGACCGGCGGTCGCGCCCTCTTGGTTGTTGTCGGTGGCTGCCGGTGGGCCCCGGCGACCCCTCGACGGCCCACAGGCGGCCCGGGACGGCCGCCGCTTGCCCCTCCCGGTGTTGGGGATGCCTCGCCAGCGTCAGCGGCCCCGTTAGAGGGCGTCCGGAAAGCAGTGCCGTCTGCCCGGCGAGCCGGATGGAACTTTCCGAACACCCCTAGAAAAGCCCCTGGTACTGGGACCGACGGTGGCGGAGGCCGTCGAGGACGTCACGCAGCCAGGGGGCACGCGCCTCCGGCCGGCGGGCGAGGGTCCGTGCGAAGACCGCCCCGTCGGGACGAAAGATCCAGTTGGGGCGCAGCGGCAGCGGCTCGTCGCGCAGGACGTCCCGGGCCAGGCGTCCGCTCGCCGGCAGTGGCAGCGGCGGCGGCTCGCCGAAGGCGAGGCACAGCCACACGGCAGCGGCCAGCGGCACGACGACCGGCCGTCGGCCGTCCCGCTCCGCCGCCGGACCCCACGCCTCGCCCGTCTCCGGGTGCCGCGGTACGAGGACGAGGTCCGTGGGCCCGTCCGGCGCGGGCAGTCCGGGCCCCGCCAGGACCATCCGTTTCGCCCGTGCCCCCGGGACCCGCGGCAGCAGACCGTCCAGCGTGTGCCGGAACACCTCCGCCACCCGGCCCTCCGGCACGTCCACAGGCCGGCCCTCCGAGGCCGCCACCACATCGGCCAGGGCCGCGCCGACCGCCGCCTCCCAGACCGGGCTCCAGCGCCCGAGCTGGTCCACGGGCGGGACGATCCGACGCTCGGCAAGCAGCGCCTCCCACGTGAGCGGCTCCGACGGCGATCCGGCCGCGACACGGCGTACCGCGGCCGGATCCAGCCACACCGCCTGCCAGAGCGAGCAGTCGTCAACGCGGGTGGCGACCAGGGCGCCGCATGCCAGGCACGCCAGGTTCGGGCCGTCGGCCCCGTTGATGCCGCAGCAGGACCCCTCGCCGCGCCGCTCGGGCACCAGCACCGTCCCCCACGAATCTCCGGGCGCGATGAGCACCGCCCCGGGAAGGCCGTACGAAATCCCCCAGACCGGTGCGTACCAGCCCAGCTCCTCGGCCTCCCCTTCCGGGAGGTCCTCCCACCGGCGCCACGGCGGCCCGGACGGCAGCGGGTCGACGGCGAAGGTGCCCTCGTCCATCAGGACCGGCATCGACACGCCGTTGCCGTAGCCCTGGTGGGCGTGGTCGGGAAACTCGACCCGGTGCAGGGGGGCGGTCAGCTCCGCCTCGCACCCCGCACAAACGAATACGAACAAACATCCCCCTGTCCGTGAACCAGGCGGATCATCCCAGCCGCGCGTGCACCGAGTTCCACCTCGTCATGACCACCGCCATCATCACCGTCCGCAGCCTGATCCGCCGAGCCTGGTACACCCACCACCGGGACGCCCGACCCACCGGCCCCGCATCCGACAGCCCCGGCCCACCTCCTACGGGAGGACGCTCTCATGGGCGTCGGCTCCTGCCGCCAGGATCAGGGCGACCGCCTCGTCGAGGGCGGCGATCTCCTCCCGGGTGAGGGTCGGGTTGGCGGCCCGCCGGGCCCGGGCCTCAGGCAGCAGCATGCCGTCGGTGCCGCCGAGTTGACGCACCAGGGCGGGGAGGACGGTCCGGGCGACCTCGGCGGCGGCCGGCATGGTGAGCGCCGCCTGCGCGAGGATCAGCGCGGCCATCGCGGTGTCCAGGCCGGGAGGACCCTCCTGGGCCGTGGCCCAGTCGATCACCACGGGGCCGTCGGCGGTGAGGAAGACGTTCTCCGGGTGCAGGTCCAGGTGCACGATGCGGTGGGCGGGGTCGGCCCCGACCCGGGGCGGGATGGCGTGCAGTCGCAGCAGCAGATCGGCCAGCAACTCGCCCGCCTGCTCGCCGCTGAGCGTGCCCGCGACCAGCGCCTCACGCATGGTCGGCCCCGACAGCCGCTGCATCACCAACTCCCCGGCCGCCGCACCCGGCCACACCGCCGGCACCGGATACCCGTGCTCGGCCAGGTATGCCATCACGACCACCTCACCGGTGGCGTCCTCCCCGTCGCGGTAGCGCCGCACCACCCGGCCCTCGTCGAGGGCGAACACATCCGCCGTCCGCCCCGACCCGATCAACTCCCCGATCTCCACCCGGCGAACCTATACCGAGCGCCGCCGGAGCTGCATCGAGTTCCTCATCGCGCCGGCACCGGCATCGTCACCATCAGCAGCCCGAGCCGACGAGCTCGGTCCACCGCCGCCCGCAAGGGGCGGGCAACGGGAACCCCCTGCATGTCGGACCTCCTGCCGAGCAGCGAGGGGCGGACGCGGAAGGGCGTCGAAGCGACTTGCCCGTGGTCACTCGCCGTAGAAGTGCGCCAGGAGGAGCACCGACAGCGCGAGGCCGGCGCCGGCCATCGCCTTGGCCGCCGTCGGCCGCCGTCGCGGGTCCGCCGCGGCGGCCAGCCAGAGCTGCAGCACCGAGGGGAAGAAGAGGAACATCCCCGCCATGGCGGCGGCGTAGCTCCACAGGAGCAGAAACACCGAGATGACTCCGATGGACGCGACGAAGCCCGACGAACCGGCGTGGAAGAACAGCGGTACGGCGGTCACCCCGGCGGTCGCGAGGACCAGGGAAAGAAAAGAAGGATCGACGAAGCCCTGGTCCATCCACGCGATCGACGCGACCAGGGGCGTGAGCGCGGCCAACAGCACGAGGCCGAACTGCCATGGATGAACACCGTTTCGCGCATCGACGTGCATGCCCAGCCCCCGACCTAGACGAGTTGAACGCGTTCAAACTATCGTAGCCGAGGAGGGCGGGACGGGTTTGACGGATGTGGCAAAAGGTGCTCGACACACGAACCCCCCGACTGCTTGACTCATCGGTCCACCTGGGGAGGGGAGGCGCAGTCATGCGCAGTGGAGCCAAGGTCGCGATCGTCGGGGGCGTGTTCGTCGTCGTGGCGAGCGGGGTCGGCTACGGGGGTTACAACCTCTGGAACGGGGTCACGGGCGGCGACACGAACGTCAAGGGCCTCGCGGACGAGGCGCCGAGGACGGGCCCGGTCACCGGTGAGGAAGTCACGCGGACCGCACGGGACTTCCTGGCCGCCTGGGCCGCCGGGGAGTCGGACCGGGCGGCCCAGCTGACGAACGACCCGGTCACGGCGGGGCCCGCGGTCGCCGCCTACCGGGAGGGCGCGAAGGTCTCGAAGGCGGTCATCACGCCGGGGGCGCCGGTCGGGGCGAGGGTGCCGTTCACGGTGAAGGCGACCATCACGTACGAGGGCGTGTCGAAGGACCTGTCGTACGCCTCCGAACTGACCGTGGTGCGCGGCCAGTCCACCGGCCGCCCGCTGGTGAAGTGGCAGCCGACCGTGATCCACCCGAAGCTCACCGCGGCCGGGACGCTGCGGACGGGCGAGGCGAAGACCGCCGCCATCAAGGCCGTCGACCGCGACGGCGTGGAGCTGACGGCGGAGAAGTACCCCTCGCTCGGGCCGGTCCTGACCGAACTGCGCAGGCGGTACGGGTCGAAGGCGGGCGGCACCGCCGGCGTCGAGACCTGGATCGACTCGGGCAGCGAGGGCGTCGCCGACATCCCGCTCCTCGTCCTGTCGAAGGGGAAGCCGGGCACCCTGAAGACCACCATCGACGCGGGCGTCCAGGCCGCGGCCGAGAAGGCGGTCAAGGAGTTCAGCTCGGCCTCGGTGGCCGCGATCGAGCCGTCGACGGGTGCGATACGGGCGGTCGCCAACAATCCCGCCAAGGAGTTCAACACGGCGCTCATGGGGCAGCAGGCCCCCGGCTCGACGATGAAGATCGTCACGGCGACGATGATGATGCAGAACGGTCTGGCGACGCCCTCCAGCCGGGTCGAGTGTCCGCCCGACGTCCTGTCGCGGGGCAGGACCTTCCAGAACCTCGACAGGTTCAGCATCACGAACGGCACCCTCACCGAGGCCTTCAGCCGCTCCTGCAACACCGCCTTCATCAAGGCGATCAGCAAGCTCAGCGACAAGGGCGTCGCGGACACCGCCCTCGGCGCGACCGCCCGCGACTCCTTCGGCATCGGCCAGACGTGGAACATCGGCGTCCAGGCCGCGGACGGCTCCGTGCCCGAGTCCGCGGGCGCCGAGACCCCCGCCTCGTACATCGGCCAGGGGAAGATCACGATGAGCGCCCTGAACGTCGCCTCGCTCTCCGCGACCGCGAAGAACGGCGGCTTCCTCCAGCCGTACTTGGTGGCGCGGGAGCTCGACGGCCGCGAGTTCGCCAAGGCGGACCGGCTCTCCCCCGAGATCGCCGCCGGGCTGCGCCGGATGATGAGGGAGACGGCGACGAACGGCACCGCCGCGAAGGCGATGGCGGGGGTCCCCTCCCCGAAGGGCGCCAAGACCGGATCGGCCGAGCTCGACGGCCAGTCCGTCTCGAACAGCTGGTTCACCGGCTACTCGGGCGACCTCGCGGCCGCGGCCGTCGTCCAGGCGGGCGGCCACGGCGGCGACGCGGCGGGGCCGGTCGTCGCACGGGTCCTCAAGGCGGGGTGACCGGGCACCGGAACCCTGTCGCGTGCCCCGTACACCGACCGCTAGCGTGCGGGCCATGACGACGCACGCTGACGCCCACCCCCAGTTCGCCGCCGCCCTCCACGAGTTGGGTCTCGACGTCGAGATCCGCCGCTTCCCGGACGAGACCCGCACCGCCCAGCAGGCCGCCGAGGCCATCGGCTGCGAGGTCGGCGAGATCGTGAAGTCGCTGATCTTCGCAGCCGACGGGGTGCCGGTCCTCGTCCTGATGGACGGCGCGTCGCGGGTGGACGTCGAGCTCGTACGGCGGGAGCTGGGCGCGGAGGAGGTGACCCGCGCGGACGCGAAGGCGGTCCGGGAGACGACGGGGTACGCGATCGGGGGCGTCCCGCCGTTCGGGCACCGGACGCGGACGCGGGTCCTCGCCGACCGGGGCATCCTCGACCACGAGGTGGTGTGGGCGGCGGCGGGCACCCCGCACACGGTGTTCGCGCTGGACCCGAAGACGCTGGTCGCGCACGCCGGCGGCACGCTCGTGGACGTCCGTGAGCCCGTGAAGTGACCCCGCTCGTCACGCTGGCGGTCCTGCTCGCGGCCGTCACGCACGCGAGCTGGAACGCGATCGCGCACCACATCAAGGACCAGCTGCTCTCCTTCACGCTGATCGCGGGCGGCGGGGCGCTGCTCGGTGCGATCGTGGCCTGCTTCGCGCCGCTGCCGGCGGCGGGAGCATGGCCGTACCTGATCGCGTCGGCGCTCCTGCACATCGGGTACTACGCCCTCCTCATGCGCTCGTTCACGCTCGGCGACTTCGGCCAGATGTACCCGATCGCGCGCGGTACGGCCCCGCTGGTCGTGACCGTCCTCGCGGCGGTCTTCGTGCACGAGGTGCCGGGCGGCTGGCAGCTGCTCGGGGTGGCGGTGGCCTGCGCGGGCCTGACGGGCCTCGCCCTGTGGGGCATCCGGGGCGGCGGGAGCCGCCCCCACTGGCCGGCGCTCCTCGCGGCGGGTGCGACGGGCCTGTCGATCGCGCTGTACACGGTCGTGGACGGCGTCGGCGTCCGCGCCTCGGGCACGCCGCTGGGCTACATCGGGTGGCTGATGGTCCTGGAGGGCCTGGCGATCCCGGCGTACGCCCTGTGGACCCGACGCGCGGCCCTGCTCCCCCAGCTCCGCCCGTACGCGGCCCGGGGCCTGCTCGGCGCGGCCCTCTCGGTCGCGGCGTACGCCCTGGTCCTGTGGGCCCAGACGAAGGCCCCGCTGGCCCCGATCGCCGCGCTGCGCGAGTCGTCGATCATCGTGGGCGCGGCCATCGGCGCGGTCTTCTTCAAGGAACGCTTCGGCGCCCCGAGGGTCGCGGCGGCGGGCCTGATGGTGGTGGGGATCGGGCTGATGCTGCGCGCGGGGTGAGCGCGGGCGGGGCGCCGGCGGCATCGGCCCGCCGACGCCCCGTACCTGCTAAGGGCCGTCGCAGGACGCCCGGAAGAAGTCCGTACGGATGCGGCGGAAGCCGGTGTGGCCGGTGGCCTGGACGTGGGACAGGCACCAGACGGCCGGGTCCCGGCCGCCGTCCGCCGCGCCGGAGCCCTCCGGGCAGGTGGTGCACTCGGCCTCGGTGACGGGCCCGCTCCCGGACCGGTCCTCACGGAGAGCCCAGAGGCGGGGCCGCCGGACGGGTCGGCCGCCGCGCGTTCCCGTCACCACGGCTCACCGTCGACGGGCAGTTCCGCCCACACGAGCTTCCCGGGACCGGGGCGGTCGCCGACGCCCCACTTGGCGGCGAGCGTGTCGACCAGGGGAAGACCCCAGCCGCCGTCGGCGCCGTCCCCCTCCGGCAAGGACATCAACGGCCGTCGCTCCGAGGCGTCATGGACCTCGATACGGAGCGCCCCGCCCGGCAGCCGGGCGAAGTGGGTCTCGATCTCGCGGCCCGGTACGCGGCCGTGGCGTACGGCGTTGGTGAGCAGCTCGGAGAGCACGAGCGAGGCGGCGTCCTGAAGGGCCCCCAGGTCCCAGCGCTCCAGGGCGCGGCACAGCTCGCGCCGGGCGAGCGGCACGCTCTTCGCGGCCTGCCCCCAACGGAGTACGACCGTGTCTGTGGACTCCATCAGGCCGCCACCTCCACCCCGTGGATCCGACGCGGTCCGACGTCGACCCCGTGCACGGCGAGCCAAAGCGCCCGGCGGCGTTGACGCTGCACCCGGATCCGCTGCCGCGCCGCCCCTTGCACGTGGGGAACGCGATTCCGGCAGCGGGCGGTTGGCGCGGGCGCGGCGCAGACCCGTGGGGGTGCGACCGGTGACGACGGAACCGCACCCAACCGACGGCGCCCCGACGGGGGCAGTAACAGTCGCAGGACCAGTCCGACAAGGCGGACGATAGGGTTACTCATGTTGACGCTCCTAGTAAGCGTTGGCCATGCCCCCGGACCGTGCGCGCGGTCGCGGGGGTCCTTGCTTGCCTGGCATATCGGTGTCGATCGACCGGGGAGACACCACGGCAAGATCACGCAGCGCGCTCGAGCGGTGTGCGCTGCGTCACAGGGAACCACGCTAGGGGTGACTGACTCACTACCGCAAGTAGGCCTCTCGCAAATTTGCGTGCGCCGTGCCGATGGGCATGGGCTGGCTCCGCTTTGCCCCAAAGCGGCACACTGGGCGGAACGTTGAGAGGAGACGCCATGCCCGCAGGTGGGAGGCCGACGGTTCGCAGTCGGCGGCTCGGCTCCGCCCTCAAGCGCCTTCGCGAGGCAGCCGGAGTCGATCAGTCGGTCGCGGCCCAGGCCATCTTGAGGTCGGTTTCCAAGGTGAGCCGACTTGAGAGCGGACAAGCCTCCGCGTCAGCCCTGGAAGTCCGGACACTCCTCGACTGCTACGGAGTCCGGGACGAGGACGAGCGAAACCGCCTTGAGGAACTGGCGCGTGCGAGCAACCAGCGGGGGTGGTGGCTGGACTACCAGGAGACCCTGCGCCCGGACTACGCCGACCACATCACCCTGGAAAGCGACTCGACCTACATCCGGTCGTGGGAACCTTCCCTGATTCCCGGCCTGTTGCAGACCTCCGAGTACGCGGAGTCGGTGATCTCGACCGGCCCCGTCTTCATCGACCCCGACCGCATCGCCGAGTTGGTCAAGGTCCGCCAGGAGCGTCAGCGCAGGATCGAACAGGGCGGGGTCCACTTCACCGCCATCATCTGGGAGCCCGCCATAGCGGCACTCCGCCACGACCCCGCCGTCTGCGTCGGCCAGCTCCGACGCCTGCTCGACGCGGGTCAGCGCCAGAACGTCACCGTGCAGATCCTGCCGGCGGCGGCGAGCAAGACAGCGGGGATGTCAGGCGCGTTCGTCGCCTTCTCGTTCGGGGTCGAACCCACCGTCGAAGCCGTGACCGTGCGCACCGTCACCAACACCACGGTCGTGGAGACCCCCGAGGATCTCGCCGCCTACGCCAACACATTCGATCTACTACGCTCGGCGGCGATGTCCCCCGAGGAGAGCGCGGAGCGTATCCGGCAGATCCTGGGCGATGTGTCAGATCAGATGGAAGAGGCAACGTGACACCCGAGATCGTCAGCGCTTTCCGTAAGTCGTCCTTCTCCGACCAGCAGGGCGACTGCGTCGAGATGGCACACACGTCCACGGAGGGAAGCGCCGTCCGTGACAGCAAGGCGCCCGCTGGGCCGCACCTCTGCTTCGAGGCGGATGCGTGGGCGTCGTTCGTCGATGCGGTGAAGGCCGAGCGGCTGTAGGCGCCCGTTGAAAGCCGTGCTCTCCGAGCGGGCCCGGGAAGACGCCCAACTACTCTGGGACTTCCAGCTGATGGGCCACGAGCCGCGCCCCTGCTCCGTCCTCATCGGGCTCGGGAGTCACGATCTCGGGGTGGCCGATGCGACGGTCCACCTGTATCGGCGGGGGCTGGCGCCGGTCATCGTGTTCACCGGCGCCACCAGTCCGACGACACGGGACCGGATGCCCCGGGGCGAGGCCGAGCACTACCGGGAGCGGGCCCTGGAGTTGGGGGTTCCGGATGGTGTCGTGCTCGTGGAGCCCCGCGCCCGCAACACCGGTGACAACATCCGGTTCTCGCGGGAGCTGCTCGCCGAGCGGGGCGTCGACGTGGCGTCCGTACTCCTCGTGAGCAAGCCGTACGAGGAGCGACGGGCGTACGCGACCGCCCGCAAGGTCTGGCCGGAGGTGGAGGTCGTCAGCGCGTCCTCCGCCATGACGCTCACCGAGTACGTGGGATCCGTTGGGGACGCCCGGCTCGTGCTCGACATGCTCGTCGGGGCCGTACAGCGGCTGATGGCCTATCCGGCGCAGGGGTTCATGATCCCGATGGAGGTTCCCGGTCCCGTGGTCGCGGCCTATGAGCGGCTCCGGGAGCAGGGGTTCACTCGCCGGCTCCTCCCTGTCTAAGGGCGCCATCGAAATGATCTGGGCTTGTGGGTCGTGGCGGGTCGATACGCCGCCAGGAACTGCCTGACGCCGAAGGGGAACCTGTACAGCCGTTGCCGCCCAGGCCCACGCTGGGTCGGCCGTCGGCCCCTCAGAGATGGAGTTCGGTCTCCCAGGGTTCGAAGGGCGGTTCGACCCGATAGCTCGGGTCGCAGCACGCCCGGATCCACTGCGCGACCCGGTACTGCGCGTCTCCGTCATTGAGCACCGTGCCGTTTGCGTCGACTCGCAGCAGATTGCCGTAGATGGCGAAGACCTGCTCCAGTGACGAGCCGGAGTGGAAGACGGTCGAGTGGTAGTCGAAGCCGTCGAGCAGCTCGACGTCGAGGGTGCCGTTCGCCAAGTAGAAGGCGAACAGCCGGAGCGAAGCGCGCACGTCGACAGAAAGATGTTCCACGCGTGCATGGTGCACCACCTCGGCGCCGTCTCAGCCTGATTTCTTGACGACAAGCCCGGGGGACCCGCGCGTTCCGGGGCCGGCGGGTCGCCCGCCCCGGAACGGATCAGACCGTCGTACGGGTCACCGGGATCCACAGGTGGGCGTCGTGGTGGGTCGGGTCGGACTGTGACGGGCGGGTGCGGAGGATCTCCGGGCCCGGGCGGTACTCGTACGGGTTGGACGGGATCCACTGGGCCGCCACATCGGCCCACATCTGCTGGAGGGCCTGTGGGAACGGGCCGGTGTTCTCGAACACCGCCCAGGCGCCGGCCGGGCAGTCCAGGACGTCCAGGTCCTCGGGGAGGTCGGCCGAGGTCGTCACCACCGCGTGGTAGTAGTCCAGTTCGGCGCCCTCCTCGAAGCCGTCCGACAGGCGGACCGTCGCCGACACCACGCCCTCCGGGTCCTGGTCCGACAGGGCGGCGATCCGCAGCATCGTCTCCGGCGGGATGCCCCGGATGTGCTCGGCGATGTGCGGGTTGACGCCCTGGTGGATCAACGGGACGCGGGCCTTCTTGCCGACGACCCGGAATGCTTCCTTCTCCACGATGCGGTACCGCATGGTGCTGTTCCCTTCGACGGTGAGGCGGAAGGAGAGCCGGGGCTGCGAGTTCAGCGCCGCGCCGGTGCGCCTGGCCTCGCCCGGACCGACGCCGTGCACGGCGCGGAACGCCCGGGCGAAGGCCTCTCCCGAGGTGTAGCCGTAGCGGATCGCGATCTCCAGCAAGGTCGGCTCCCCGGCGAGGACTTCGGCCCCCGCGACGGTGAGCCGCCTGCGCCGGACGTACTCCGACAGCGGCATCCCCGCCAGCGACGAGAACAGCCGCCGGAAGTGGTACTCCGACGTGAGCGTGATCCGGGCCAGCTCGGAGACGTCGATCGGCTGGTCGAGGCGGCCTTCCACGTACTCCATGGCCTGGTTCAGTCTGTCCAGCAACCCCCGGCCTCCTTCCCTTTCGTTCACCGACATTAGGAAGGAGCATGCCCGCCGGACCCGACATTCCGTGCCCGCTCAGGTCGGGTCCCGGCGCGGCCCCCTAGTCGCCCAGTACCTCCGCGAAGTGCGTGTTCACCGCGAGCAGGCCGCCGTCCACGCGGAGGGTCGTGCCCGTGATCCAGGCCGCGTCCGTGGAGGCCAGGAAGGCCACCGCCGCCGCCACGTCCTCCGGGGTGCCGACGCGGCCCAGGGGGTACACGCGGGTGGCCAGGGCCGCGAGTTCGGGCTCCTTGCCCGCCCAGGCCCTCGTCGCGATCGTGCCCGGGTTGATCTGGTTGACCCGGACCCCGCGCGGCGCCGCGTCGCCCGCCAGGGTGCGGGTCAGCGACGCCAGGGCCGCCTTCGCCGCGCTGTAGGCGTGGTTGCCGAAGTCCGCCTCCGCGTTGACCGAGCCGATCGTGACGATCGCCCCGCGTCCGCCGGCCGCCGCGAGGTGCGGCAGCGCCGCCCGGGAGCAGCGGACCGCGCCCATCAGCGTGACGTCCAGCTGGCCGGTCCAGCCGTCGTCGGGTTCGTCCTCGAAGCGGTCCCGGTCGGCGGCGACGGGGGCCAGGGCGTTGTTGACCAGGACGTCCAGGCGGCCGAACGCGTGAACCGCGCACGCGACCGCCTCGTCCACCGACGCCTGGTCGCCCACGTCGCAGCGCAGCCCCACCGCCCCGGGGAGTTCCTCCGCCGTCCTCCGCGCCGCCGCCTCGTCGACGTCCGTCACGAGGACCCGCGCGCCCTCCGCCGCGAGCCGCCGGGCGGTGGCCGCGCCGATGCCGCGCGCCGCGCCCGTGACCAGTGCCGCGTACCCCTCGAAACGTTTCGTGAGATCCATGGACCGATCCCAGCATCCTGTGAAACCTTTTCGCAACACGCCGTTCATCGAATTCCCGGACGAATGGTCGGAGACGGCCGGAGAGCGTGAATTCTCGACCATTCGGCCCGGGCCGAAACTCTTTGACACCCGTCCGCCGCCGAGAGCACGATCCACCCGCCGACTATTGCTTTTGACCCAGGGGGAGACAATGGCTTCGCAGCAGCACGGGGACGATTCGTACGAGTCCGGCGTCGAGGAGATCTGCTCATCCCTTTCCTCCCGGAGTTTCGATCTGATCTCCGGCGACAAGGTGAAGTCGCTCCTCCTGCGCCGCTCCGAGACCGCCCTCGACGACCTGGAGCCCTTCCGCGAGAGCTGGTCCCGGATGCCGCTCGACGGGTACATGGCGGACGGTGGGCGCTACCGCCGGCGCCGGCACGCCACGCTGAGCGCGCCCCCGGCGAGCGCCGACTACCGCGTCGAGCCCCACCAGCCGCACTACCAGGGCCTCGACTACAACAACCTCAACGGCGGCGTCGCCCGGCACTACGAGCCGTTCGAGGAGCAGAGCCTGCGCGGCCGCACCATGGACAGCCTGCTCACGCTGGGCTGCGACGTCTTCGGCCGGCTCGCCCCCTACTCGGGCTGGCACATCGAGGCCCACCAGTTCCGCATCGAGGTGAGCGGCGAGGAGGTCGGCCTGCCGACCCCGGAAGGCGTCCACCGCGACGGCGTCACCTTCGTCCTGATGGCGATGATCGGCCGCTCGAACGCCACCGGCGGCGAGAGCACCGTCTTCAACCTGGACAAGCAGCCGGTGGAGAAGTTCTCCCTCACCGACGTCCTCGACGTGGCGCTCGTCAACGACGAGCGGGTCTACCACGGCGTCTCGCCCATCGAGCAGATCGATCCCGCCCTCCCGGCCTCGCGCGACGTGCTCGTGATCACCTACCGTCACAAGCCGTAAGCGTCCGGAGCACGGCACGGCGCGGGGGCGGCCACCACGGCGCCCCCGCGCCCGTTTCCACCTGAGTGAGAAGACGGGAAAATGGGTCAGCTAATCGCCGTAGCGGTCATCACCATTCTGGCAGTCATAAGTCCCGGCGCGGACTTCGCGATGACCGTGCGGAACAGTTATCTGTACGGGCGGACCGCCGGCGTCCTCGCCGCCGTCGGTATTTCCCTGGGCGTTCTCGTCCATGTCACCTACACCATGCTGGGCGTGGGACTTCTGGTGACCCGTACCCCGATGCTTTTCACGGCGATGAAACTGATCGGCGCCGCGTACCTGGTGTACATCGGGTACAAGACCTTCGTCGCCAAGGCCCAGGTGGACATCGACCTGTCGAGCGACGCCGGCCTCTCGAAGGCGGGGGCGCTGCGCACCGGCTTCCTGACGAACGCGCTCAACCCGAAGACCATGCTCTTCGTGCTGAGCACCTACACCCAGGTCGTCAGCGCCGACACCCCGCTCTTCCAGCAGATCGGCTACGGCCTGTTCATGTCGCTCGCGCACCTGGTCTGGTTCGCGCTGGCCGCCGTGCTCTTCTCCAACCAGTCCCTGCGCACCCGGCTGTTGCAGCGGCAGAGCGTGCTCAACAAGGTCATCGGGACCATCCTCGTCGGCCTGGGCATGGTGCTCGCCCTCACTCCGTCCGTGGCCTGAGGCGCGGTCAGGAGGAGACCCGTTCGACGCGCGGCTCGGCGATCGTCCGGTAGTCCTCGGTGGCCAGGGCCAGCGAGCGGTCGAGCCGGGCCGCGTTGAAGAAGAACTCCGGGTGGACCAACAGGTCCGGGTCCACGATCAGTTCGAGGCGCTCGTCGAAGGCGAACGGCAGGATCGTCCCGCTCGGGGAGCCCGCGAGCTCCTCGGCGATCTCCGGGGAGGCGAAGGAGACGTACGTGCCGCCGTACAGCGCCTTGACGGCGTTCAGGTCGATGCGCCGGTCGCCGGGGACCACGACGAGCGCGAAGCGCTTCTCCTTCTTGCCGATCTTCACCATGGCGATGATGCACTTGGCCGCCCGGTCGAGCGCGTGGCCCCGGAGCGCGCTGACCGCCTCGGTGGCGCCCTCGGGGGCGTGCTCGATCACCCGATAGGCCGCGCCGCGCTCGTCGAGCAGGGCGAGCAGCTTCTCGTACGTGTCGACGCCCGCGGCGTCCGTGACACCCGCGGCGTCCGTGGCATCCGTGGCCATTCGGTTCCTCCTGGTTTCAACTGGTCTGGTTCTCCGGCGCGTTGACCCTACGCCTGTTGTCCATGTGTCGGAGCAGCGCGACACCCGCCCCGTCCAGTTCGTACAGCACCCGTACGCCCTCCCTGCGCCGTCGCACCACGCCCGCGGCGACCAGGGCGGTGAGGTGCTCGGAGACGGTGCTCGGGGCGAGGCCCAGGGCCGCGGCGAGGTCCGAGGTGGTGGTGGGCGCGACAAGGCCGCGGACGACGCCGGCCCGGCTGCGGCCGAGCAGGATCTCCAGGCGGTCCCCGCGCGCGGGCCCCTCGGCGGGGCCCCGGCGGCCCGGTGGGGGCGCCTCCCCGAGCAGGACGGCGGCCCCCTCGGCCTGGTAGGCGACGGCCGTCGTGCCGTCGGGGGCGGACGCGGAGTACGGGGCCCCCTTGCCGAACACCAGGGGGACGAGGAGCAGTCGGGAGACGCACGGCACCGCGGTCCGGCCGCTCACCACGGGCCCGACGTGCAGCCTCAGCACGTCACCTTTCCGGGTGAGCCGCCGTCCACGCAGGGAGCCGAGCAGTCGCTCCGGGCCCTGCGTGGCGAGGATCCGGGCCCGCAGCAGGATGTCCTCCTCCGTCGCGACCCGCAGGGGAGCGGCGTACGGGGCCAGGGCCGCCCGCCAGTACCGGGGGATGAACTCGCACAGCTCGGCGAGGCGCGCCGTCGGGTCCGCGTACAGGGTCCCCAGCTCGGCGGGGACGCCCTGCGGGAACCACCGCTCGAGCTCCTCCCGGACGCGGGCCGGGGGAACGGCGGCGAGGGCCGCGAGGTCCGCCGTCAGCTCGCCCCTGGACGGGTCAGGGACGGCGAGGAGGAAGGAGGGGAGGGCGCCGCCGCGGACGCGGTACAGATGGACGAGCCAGCCCGGGATGGTCACCCCGGCCCGGGTCAGCGAACGGCGGGCCGCCCGGTCCCAGTTGGTGTACGGCCAGGGCGCGAGGCCGCGCCGGGTGGAGAGCAGCCCGATGCTGCCGTACGTCTCCCAGAGCCGGCTGTCGGCGATCCGGACCGTTCCGTATCCGGACCGCCGCAGCGGAATCTCGATCACCACGCACCCCCGCGCCCGCTCCATGGTCGGTGGAGCGGGCACACGGTATCGGCCAGGTGGCCGGGGACGACCCGTCGGCCGCTCACAATGTCAAGTCGCCGCCGGGGGAACGCATTTCAGCCTGAGGAGGCCCTCTTTTTCAGCCCGTCACCGAGCGCACCGCGCGCGGGTCGGCCGTGACCGTCTTCCGCATGCCGTTGGTGACGTACCCGAAGGCGATCCCCGCGTCCGGGTCGGCGAAGCCGAGGGAGCCGCCGCGGCCCGGGTGGCCGAAGGAGGACGGGCCGAGGAGCGGGGAGGCCGGGCCGTGCAGCATGTGGCCGAGGCCGAAGCGGGTGCCGACCAGGAGGACCTGGTCCGGGCCCGCGGACTCCTCCGTACCGGCCAGGGTGAGCGTCGCCGGGGCGAAGAGGCGTTCGGCACCGTCGACGGGGCCGAGGGTGGCGGCGTAGAAGCGGGCGAGGGCGCGGGCGGTGGCGACGCCCGCCGAGCCGGGCAGTTCGGCGGCCCGGTAGACGGGGTCGTTCTCGTCGGGCTTGGGGTCGATGACCCCGAAGGCGCGCCGGGTGAGGGAGCCGGGGTCCTGGTAGGCCTCGGTGACGGAGCGCTTGGGGCGGAGCTTGAGGGCGCCGCTGCCGGGCGGGTCGATCTCCTCGACGGGGCCGAGCCGGCCGACCCGGTGGGTCTCGGCCTCGGGCAGGCCGATCCACAGGTCGAGGCCGAGGGGGCCGGTGATCTCCTCGGCGACCCAGCGGCCCATGGTGCGGCCGGTGACCCGGTGGACGAGGCCGGAGAGCAGCCAGCTGAAGGTGTGGGCGTGGTAGCCGTGGGCGGTGCCGGGTTCCCAGGCGGGGGCCTGGGCCGCTATCGCGCGCGTGGCGGTGTCCAGGTCGACCGCCTCGGCGAGGGTGAGCGGCTGGTCGAGGACGGGAACGCCGGCCCGGTGCGCGAGCAGCTGCCGCACGGTCACGCGGTCCTTGCCGTGGGCCTTGAACTCGGGCCAGTACGAGGCCACGGGGGCGTCCAGGTCGAGCAGCCCGCGCTGGTGCAGGAGCAGGGGGACGGCGGCGGAGACGCCCTTGGTGGCGGAGCGGACGACCTGGGCGGTGTCCGCCGTCCACGGATCCGTGCCGTCGACGTCCTTCGTGCCCGCCCACAGGTCGACGACCCGCACGCCGTCCCGGTGGACTGCGACGGCCGCGCCGCGCTCGCCCCGCTGCTCGAAGTTGCGCAGGAACGCGTCCCTGACCGGCTCCCAGCCCGCCGCCACCGTGCCCTGGACGTCCACCTGACCCACACTCCCTTTCGTACGAAAACCGGCTCCCATGGTGCAACGCGAGGGGAGAAGGCCGGATTCCGGGGTCAGGTGGACGTCGGGGTCCGTCAGACGAGGTTGAACGTGACGCTCCTCACGAGCCTGGGGGTCGTGAAGAGCGTCTCGGAGTGGAGCGAGCCGCGAGCCTTGTCGTACCTCCCGGTGCCGCCGGTGATCGCGTTGTCGAAGGGCCCCTGGGAGAGGTAGTTGTAGTACATCCCCTGCACGGTGATCTGCCCCTCCGGGAGGGTGTAGGTCACGATGCACTGCTCCGCTTCATCGACCACCATCGGGTCCCCGCTCCGGGTGGTGGTGCAGGTGCCGTCGACGTCGCCGACCTTGTTGTCCGCCTCGTCGAGGAGGTCCGAGTGGATGACGACCCGATCGCCCTGCTGGACGCTGCCGGGGATGACGGGGGTGACGGGGAAGCGGTGCAGCTCCTGCACCACGGACCGGAGCGTGAAGGTCCGGGCCTTGCCCCCGGCGTGGGCGGCACCGGTGTCCGTCGCGGCGGCGCCCGCGACAGGGGCGCAGGCGAGGAGGGTGACCAGCGCGGCCGCGCCGAGACAGGCGGATCTGATGGGGCGCATCGTGCGACTCCTGAGGTTGACGTTCGGGAATGACCGTGATGACCGGATGGCGAACTCTCATCCGATTGCGTTCGATTCCCTTCATAACCTCGGCTCCGCCGCCGCACGGAGCACCCCGGCACGACCCACCGGCATGTCCAGCCGGTCGGACCAAACCGGGAGGCCCTCGGATCAGGCGACGGAGCTCGGTACGAAGCCGAAGGGCAGCTCCAGGCGGTGCCGGGCCATCGTCTCCTCGTCCGAGAGGATCGCGGCGGTCGGGCCGTCCTCCGCGATGACGCCCTCGCTGAGGATGACCGAGCGCGGGCAGAGCTCCAGGGCGTACGGCAGGTCGTGGGTGACCATGAGGACGGTGACGTCCAGCGCCTTGAGGATGTCGGCGAGCTCGCGGCGGGAGGCCGGGTCCAGGTTGGAGGACGGCTCGTCGAGGACGAGGATCTCCGGTTCCATGGCGAGGACGGTCGCGACGGCGACCCGGCGGCGCTGCCCGAAGGAGAGGTGGTGCGGGGGCCGGTCGGCGAACTCCGCCATGCCGACCCTCGCGAGGGCCTTCTGGACGACCGCTTCGAGCTCGGCGCCCCGGACGCCGGCCGCCGCCGGGCCGAAGGCCACGTCCTCGCGGACGGTCGGCATGAACAGCTGGTCGTCGGGGTCCTGGAAGACGATGCCGACCTTCCGCCGGATCTCCGCCATGTGCTTCTTGCCGACCGGAAGCCCGGCGACGGTGACGCTGCCCGCGCCGCCGGTGAGGATGCCGTTGAGGTGGAGGACGAGGGTGGTCTTGCCGGCGCCGTTGGGACCGAGGAGGGCGACGCGTTCGCCGCGCCCGACGGTCAGGTCCACGCCGAAGAGGGCCTGGTGGCCGTCGGGGTACGCGTACGCGAGGCCGGAGACTTCGAGCGAGGGGGCGGTCACGGGGTCCATCCCAGTCATAGGGTCCATCCCAGGAGGCAGATCAGGAGTGCGGAGAGCGGCAGGGCGGCGGCGTACGCCCACTGGGCGCGGGTGGCGGTGACCTCGTCGATGACCGGCATGGTGCCGCTGTAGCCGCGGCTGACCATGGCGAGGTGGACGCGTTCGCCGCGCTCGTACGAGCGGATGAAGAGCGCGCCGGCGGACTTGGCGAGGACGCCCCAGTGGCGGACGCCCTTCGCCTCGAAGCCGCGCGAGCGGCGGGCGACGGACATGCGGCGCATCTCGTCGGTGATGACGTCGCCGTACCGGATCATGAACGAGGCGATCTGGACGAGCAGCGGCGGCAGCTTGAGGCGCTGGAGGCCGAGGACCAGGGCCCGCAGTTCGGTGGTGGAGGCGAGGAGCACGGAGGCGGCGACGCCGAGGGTGCCCTTGGCGAGGACGTTCCAGGCGCCCCACAGGCCGGGGACGCTCAGCGGGACCCCGAGGACCTCCGTCTGCTCGCCGGGGACCACGAAGGGCATGAGCAGCGCGAAGGCGACGAACGGGATCTCGATGAGGAGCCGTCGCAGCAGGAAGCCGGCCGGGACGCGGGCCCGTCCGGCGACGACGCCGAGCAGGACCGCGTACAGGGCGAAGGCCCAGACGGCCTCGCGGGGCGTCGAGACGACGACCACGACGAAGCCGAGGACGGCGGCGAGCTTGGTGTGCGGGGGCAGCTCGTGGACCGGCGAGTGCCCGTGCCGGTAGAGCTTGTGCGCGTGCCCCGCCCCCATGTCAGGCCTCCAGGGTGGCGGTCTTGCGGCGGCGGACGACCCAGAAGGCGCCGCTGCCCACGGCCAGGGTCGCGCCGACGCCGATCGCGCCGGCGAGGCCGCCGGAGAGGCGGGGGGCCTCGATGCCCTTGACGCCGTAGTCGGCGAGCGGGGAGTCCGCGGCGGCGTGCGGTTCCTGCTTGGCGTCGATGCCCTGGTCGGCGGCGACCTTCTCCAGGCCGTCGGGGCTGGCGGAGGCGTAGAAGGAGACGAAGCCGGCGAGGACGAGGGCGGTGACGACGCCGCCGATCCACAGCTTCTTCGGGGAGCCCTTCGCAACGGGCCTCGCAGAAGGAACCGCGTCGACCAGCTCGCCGTCCACGCGGAGCTTGAGCGGCGCGGTCAGGCCGCGGGCGCCGTACACCAGGTCGGGGCGGACGGCGACGACGGCGCCGACGGTCAGCATGGTGATGACGGCCTCGCCGGCGCCGATGAGGACGTGCACGCCGACCATGGCCGTGAGGACCTTGGAGACGGGGACGTCGGTGGTGCCGCCGATCGCGTAGATGAGGGTGAAGACGGTCGCCGCGGCCGGTACGGAGACGAGCGCGGCGGCGAAGGACGCCACGGTCACGGAGCGGCGGGTGCGCGGCAGGACGAGGACAAGGCCGCGGAAGAGGGCGTAGGCCACGACGACGGTGACGACGCCCATGACGGTGATGTTCACGCCGAGGGCGGTGAGGCCGCCGTCGGCGAAGAGGATGCCCTGCATGAGCAGGACGACGGCGATGCACAGGACTCCGGTCCAGGGCCCGACGAGGATCGCGGCGAGCGCCCCGCCGAGGAGGTGTCCGCTGGTCCCGGCGGCGACCGGGAAGTTCAGCATCTGGACGGCGAAGATGAAGGCCGCGACGAGACCGGCGAGCGGGGCCGTCCTCTCGTCGAGTTCCTTACGGGCTCCGCGCAGGCCGGCGGCGACGGCGCCGGCGGCGACGACACCGGCGGCGGCCGATACGGGGGCGTTGATGAATCCGTCGGGTACATGCACGTCCGGAATGATAAGGCGTTCCTGCGAATGGCTTGCAAGAGCGCATCGATGACAGGACGGCGGCACACGGGGGGGCGCGTGACCCTGGCCACACCCCCGGCCGCATGCGCATGCGGCGCGCGCTCGCCGGGAAGAAGAAGGGACATTGGACGACAATTAGTCGACAAGAGGACAAAACGTGAGGAGCCCCCGATGGCCGGCGCGCACGACCGCAGAGTCGACGACCACGCCAAGGGACGCATCATCAGCGACGCCCCGCTCTCCCGCCCGGTCCCGGTGTCCCTCCGTTACGATCCCGACTCCTCCCCGGCGACGGTCCGCTTCGGCTTCCCCGGCGCCGTCGAGTGGTCCTTCCCGCGCACCCTCCTGGAGACCGGCATGCGCGCCCCGACCCGCCGCGGCGACATCGGGGTCTGGCCCTGCGGCCGCGTCCAGACGGTCGTCGAGCTCCACACGGGCGACGGCGGGGTCACCGTCGTCCAGTTCGACACCACGGCCCTGCTCCGCTTCCTGAAGCACACGTACGCCGCCAGTACGTCGATGACGACACACTGACGGCGTACGGATCAGGCGTACGAAGCGGTCCGGCGTCAGACCTTCACGAGGTCCGGCTTCGCGGCACCGCCCTCGCTCGCGGGCGCGGACTTCGCGAGGCCCTCGCCCTCCACGTCCACGTTCGGCAGGATCCGGTCCAGCCACTTCGGCAGCCACCAGGCCTTGCGGCCGAGGAGCGCGAGCACGGCCGGGACGATCGCCATGCGGACCACGAAGGCGTCGAAGAGGACCGCCGCCGCGAGGCCGAAGCCGATCATCCTGACCATCTGGTCGTCCATACCGATGAAGCCGGAGAAGACCCCGATCATGATCACGGCGGCGGCGGTGACCACCCGGGCGCTGTGCCGGAAGCCGGTCACGATCGCCTCGCCGGGCCGCTCGCCGTGCATGTACGCCTCGCGCATCCGGGTGACGAGGAAGACCTCGTAGTCCATCGCGAGACCGAAGACGACGCCCACCATGAAGATCGGCATCATCGACATGATCGGGCCGGTCTGCTCGATCCCGAAGAGGCTGCCGAGCCAGCCCCACTGGAAGACCGCGACGACCGCGCCGAGCGCCGCGACCACCGAGAGCAGGAAGCCGAGGGCCGCCTTCAGCGGGACGAGGACCGAGCGGAAGACCAGGGTCAGGAGCACGAAGGCGAGGCCGACGACGAGCGCCAGGTACGGCACGAGCGCGTCGTTCATCTTCTGCGAGAAGTCGATGTTCATCGCGGTGGCACCGGTGACGAGGACGTCGTCGCCGGTGGCATCGCGGATGTCGTGGACCAGGCTCTCGGTGGCGGTCGAGGACGGGCGGTCCTTCGGGATCACCGTGATCATGGCGGCGTCGCCGGCCTTGTTCGGGGTGGCCGGGGTGACCGCGGCCCAGCCGTCGAGGCCCTTGATCGTGGAGACCGTCTTGTCGGCGGTCGCCTTGTCGCCGTCCACGACGACGAGCAGCGGGCCGTTGAAGCCGGGGCCGAAGCCGTCGGACAGGAGGTCGTACGCCCGGCGCTCGGAGGTGGACGTCGGCTTCACGCCGTCGTCCGGCAGGCCCATCTCCAGGGAGGAGGCGGGCACGGCGATCGCGCCGAGGCCGAGGACGCCGACGATCAGCACCATCAGCGGGCGGCGGATGACGAAGCGGGCCCAGCGGGTGCCGCCGTTGGGCTTGTCGCTCTTCGCGGGAGCCGTGCCCTTGCGCTGCTTGCGGCCGACGACCTTGTTCCCGGCGAAGCCGAGCAGCGCGGGGATCAGGGTGAGCGCGATCAGTACGGCGATCACGACCGTGCCGGCGGCGGCGAAGCCCATCTTCGTCAGCATCGGGATGTTGACGACGGCCAGGCCGACCAGGGCGATGACGACGGTGAGTCCGGCGAAGACGACGGCGGAGCCGGCCGTGCCGACCGCGCGGCCCGCGGCCTCCTCGTGGTCCCGGCCGTCGGCGAGCTCCGCGCGGTAGCGGGAGACGATGAAGAGGGCGTAGTCGATGCCGACGGCGAGGCCGATCATCGACGCGAGGATGGAGGTCGTGGTGCCGAGGTCCAGGACGTTCGCGAGCGCGCTGACCGTCGAGACTCCGATGCCGACGCCGATGATCGCGGTGAGCAGCGGGAGCCCGGCCGCGACGAGCGAGCCGAAGGTGACGACGAGCACGACGGCGGCGATGACGATGCCGATGGCCTCGCTCGCGCCCTGCTCGGGCGCGCTCTGCAGGGCGTCGCCGCCGACCTCGACGGTCAGCCCCTTGCCCTGGGCGTCGTGACCGGCGTCCTTGAGGGCCTCGCGGGTCTCGTCGGTCAGCTCCATCCCGTTGACCTTGTAGGAGACCGAGACGTAGGCGGTGGAGCCGTTCTGCGAGACGGCGTGCGCGGTGTACGGGTCGGTGACCTGGACGATCTGGTCCGAGCCGGACTTGAGCGCGGCGACGGTCTCCTCGACGACGGCCTTGTGCGCCGGGTCGGTCATCTTCTCGCCCGCGGGGGCCTTGAAGACGACGCGGGCGGTGGCCCCGTCGGCTCCGGCGCCGGGGAAGCGCTCTTCGAGCAGGTCGAAGGCGCGCTGGGCCTCGGTGCCGGGGATCGAGAAGGAGCTGGAGGTCGGGGTGGGGGCGGTGGCGGCACCGACGCCGGCGAGGGCGAGGAGCGCCACCCAGAGGAGGGCGACGAGCCGGCGGCGCCGGAAGGCGGCGCGGCCCAGCTTGTAGAGGAACGTGGCCACGGGGGCGTACTCCCAGGGTGGGACGGGACAGGGCATGGGGAGCCGGCCCGACGGCGTGAGCGGTTCGTCGTCAGGTGGAGATCGGGTGGAGATCAGGTGGTACGGGTGCTGCGGGTGGTCAGGCGCCGAGTGAGGGGAGCACCACGGCGTCGAAGTAGGCGCTGAGGAAGGCGCGGTCGACCGGCTGGTCCTCGATCAGCGGGCGGGCGATGAACGCACCGATCAGCATGTGCGGGACGAGCTTCAACGCCGGGTTGTCGGCGTCGACCTCGCCCCTGCGAACCGCTCGGCGCAGCACCTCGTCGAGGCCGTTCATCTCGGGTTCGATGAGCAGCTCGCGCAGCGCCCTGTGCAGTTCGGGGTTGGTGTGGACGGCGTGGGCGAGACCCCGCATCAGCGCGGCGTCCCTGTCCATCTGGCAGTCGTCGGTGTGGGCGATCATCTCCTGGATGTCGCCGCGGAGCGAGCCGGTGTCGATCTCGGCGATGTCGACCGGCTTGTTGTGCCGCATCGCCCGGGCGACCAGCTCCGGCTTGCTCCCCCACTGGCGGTAGAGGGTGGCCTTGCTGGAGTGGGTGCGGGAGGCGACGGCGTCCATGGTGAGGGCGTCGTAGCCGACCTCGCGGAGGAGTTCGAGCACGGCCGCGTACAGCTCGGACTCCCGCTCGGGAGTGAGTCTGCTGCGTGCCATGGCCGGTCTCCGATCCGAACGAAACGGTTTCGTACACCACGACGATATACCCACCCCCTCAGCGAAACGAAACCGTTTCGTACGTGTCCTGGGCCACACCCCCGAGGACGCCCGCATACACGTACGAGTTGCCTCACCCCCTCCGCGCGGAAAGCATGAGGAGGTGAGTGACGACGTCGCGTATCTCCGTTTTCCGCACCTCCACGACGACCTGCTGTGCTTCGTAGCCGAGGACGACCTGTGGATCGCCCCGCTCGCCCCCGAGGGCCGGCGCCCCGACCGGGCCTGGCGCCTCACCGTCGACCGGACGCGGGTCGGGCACCCGCGCTTCTCGCCGGACGGGCGGCACATCGCGTACACGAACTGGCGCAGCCTCGACCCCGAGATCCATCTCGTCCCCATCGACGGCGGCACCGCCCGGCGGCTGACCTACTGGGGCTCCACCGACACCCGGGTCTGCGGCTGGACGCCCCCCGACAAGGACGGCCGCTCCGACATCCTCGCCGTCTCCTCGCACGGGCAGCCCTTCTCGTACTACTCCTGGGCGTACACCGTCCCCACCGACGGCTCCCCCGGCCTCCGCCTGCCCTGGGGCCCCGTCTCGGACATAGCGGTCACCGACGACACCGCGATCACCGGGAACGACGGCGAGCGCCGCAGCCTCCTGCTCACCGGGAAGCCGCCGCACGAGCCGGCCGCCTGGAAGCGGTACCTGGGCGGCGCCACCGGCCGCCTCTGGCTCCACGGCGAGCGGCTGCTGCCCGACCTCGGCGGGCACATCGACGCCCCCATGACCGTCGGCGGGCGGATCGCCTTCCTCTCCGACCACGAGGGCATCGGCAACCTCTACTCCTGCCTGCCCGACGGCACCGACCTGCGCCGCCACACCGACCACGACGACTTCTACGCCCGGCACGCCTCCAGCGACGGCCACCGGGTCGTCTACCAGTGCGCGGGCGAGCTGTGGATCGTCGACGCCCTCACCGCCGACTCCCGCCCCCGCAAGCTCGAGGTGCGGCTCGGCGGCCAGCGCGTCGGCCGCCGCTCCTACCAGGTGCCCGCCGCCCACCACGTCGACGCGGTCTCCGTCGACGAGACCGGCCGGGCCTCCGCCGTCTCCGTGCGCGGCAGCCTGTACTGGCTGACGCACCGCGACGGCCCCGCCCGCACCATCATCGACTCCCCCGGCGTCCGCGTCCGGCTCCCCGAGATGCTGGGCAGCGGCGGCCAGGTCGCGTACGTCACCGACGCCGAGGGCGAGGACGCCGTCGAGGTCGCCTACCTGCCGCGCGCCAGCGGCGACCGGCCGCCCCGCAGGCTCGCCTCGGGCGACCTCGGCCGGGTCGAGGAGCTGGTGTCCGACCCGGACGGCGAGCGGCTCGCGATCGCCTCCCACGACGGCCGGCTCCTCCTCCTCGACGCCACCGAGGAGTCCAACGGCGAGGTCACCGAGCTGATCCGGTCCGTCAACGGACCCGTCCGCGACCTCGCCTTCTCCCCCGACGGCGACTGGCTCACCTGGTCCCACCCGGGCATCGGCCGCTCCCTGCGCTCCATCAAGATGGCCCGGATCTCGGGCCCCGGCGCCCGTACCGTCGTCGACGTCACCAACGGCCGCTTCGAGGACGAGAACCCCGTCTTCACCCGCGACGGCCGCTACCTCGCCTTCCTCTCCTGGCGGGGCTTCGACCCGGTGTACGACGTGCACACCGGCGACCTGTCCTTCCCGCTCGGCTGCCGCCCCTACCTCGTCCCGCTCTCCTCCGCCACGCCCTCCCCCTTCGCGCTGCTCCCCGACGGGCGCCCGGCGGCCGGCGGCCTCGACCCCACGGACGACGACACCGAGACCGCCGACGGCACCGTCACCGTCGAGATCGAGGGCCTCCCCGACCGGGTCACGCCCTTCCCGGTCGCCGCCTCCAAGTACTCGGCGCTGCACCCGGTCAGCGGCGGCGGCCTGGTCTGGCTGCGCTGGCCCATCTCGGGCGCGCTCGGCGAGACCTTCGCCAACCCGGCCGACACCTCCGGCAAGCCCACCCTGGAGCACTTCTCCATCACCAAGGCCCGCAAGAGCGAACTCGCCAAGGACCTCGACTGGTTCGCGGTCAGCGGCGACGGCACCCGGCTCGTCGTCGCCGACGACGGCGAACTGCGGGCCGTGCCCGCCACCGAGTCCGGCGACGGCGACTCCACCGTCTACCTGGACCTGCGGCGCATCCTGCACGAGATCGACCCGGGCGCCGAATGGCGGCAGGCCTTCGACGAGGCCGGCCGGATCGTCCGCGCCTACTTCTGGGAGCCCGACATGGGCGGCGTCGACTGGACGGCCGTCCTCGACCAGTACCGGCCGCTCGTCGAACGGGTCGCGTCCCCCGACGAGTTCGCCGACCTGCTCCGCGAGGTCATGGGCGAACTCGGCACCTCGCACGCGTACGTCACGCCCGCCCGCCGCAACGAGGGACCGCCGCACTACCAGCGGCCGATGGGCCTGCTCGGCGCCAACCTCGTCCCGCGGGAAGCCGGTTGGACGGTCAAACGCATCCTCCCCGGCGAGTCCTCCGACTCCAAGGCCCGCTCCCCGCTCGCCGGCACCGGCATCCGCGAGGGCGCCGTCCTCACCCACGTCGACGGCCGGCCCGTCGACCCGGTCACCGGCCCCTACCCACTGCTCTCCGGCACCGGCGGCACCACCGTCGAGCTCACCTTCACCCCCGCCGAGGGCGAGGGCCGCGCCCGCCGCGTCGCCGTCGTCCCGCTCATCGACGAACGGCCCCTGCGCTACCACGACTGGGTCGCCAAACGCCGTGCGGTGGTACGGGAGATCAGCGGCGGCCGCTGCGGCTACCTCCACATCCCCGACATGGGCGGCTCCGGCTGGGCCCAGTTCAACCGCGACCTGCGCTGGGAGGTCTCCCGGCCGGCCCTCATCGTCGACGTGCGCGGCAACGCCGGCGGCAACATCAGCGAACTCGTCGTCGAGAAACTGACCCGCAAGATCCTCGGCTGGGACCTCACGAGGAACGCCCAGCCCGTGTCGTACGCCTCCAACGCCCCGCGCGGCCCCGTCGTCGCCCTCGCCGACGAGGCCACCTCCTCCGACGGCGACATGATCACCGCCGCGTTCAAGCTCCTCGGCCTCGGCCCCGTCGTCGGGCAGCGCACCTGGGGCGGGGTCGTCGGCATGACCGGCCGCCACCGGCTCGGCGACGGCACGCAGATCACCGTCCCGATGAACGCGGCCTGGTTCCCCGAGTACGGCTGGTCCCTGGAGAACCACGGCGTCGAACCCGACCTCGCGGTCCTGCGCACCCCCCTCGACTGGGCCGAGGGCCGGCACGCCCAGCTCGACGACGCGGTCCACGTCGCCCTCGCACTCCTCGACGAGACCCCGGCGGCGAGCCCCCCGGGCTACGAGTCACTGCCGGACCGCTCCAGGCCGAAACTGCCGCCGAGGCCCGGCGCCTAGACGGTCGTCAGGTCCAGCTCGTACGCGGTGCACGGCTCGCCGTCGAGCGTCACGCCGCCCACGGCCCCGAACCCGGCCCGGGCGAGCACGGCGCTCGACGCGTCGTTGCCCACGGTCACGACGGCGGTCAGCCGGCTGAGCCCGTACTCCTCGACGGCCAGCCGGCACACCTCCCGCACCCCCCGGGTGGCCGTCGAGGAGTACGGGCTC